>JAYSZV010000030.1:0-5831 GCA_043737875.1 Candidatus Lloydbacteria bacterium | reverse complement strand
CTGCTTGAGCGTACGGCGGAGATTGGTATCATGCGTACGCTTGGCGCATCATCAGGGGATATCAAGATTCTCTTCGTCGCAGAGGCGGTTATCGTGGGTTTTTTGGGTGGAATAATGGGGATTGTTTTTGGCGCCACCATTGGGTTTGTACTCAATAGTATTATGAACGTCGCCGCGTCCAATTTCGGTGGTAAATCCGTCTCTCTGTTCTCATTTCCAATTACTTTTCTCGTGTTTATTGCCGTATTTTCGGCAATTGTCGGGTTTCTTACGGGAGTATTTCCTGCGAGACGCGCGGCGAGCTTGAATCCACTCGACGCCATCAGATACAAGTAGCCCATTAGTGAGTAGTTGGTAGGGAGTAGAGTTGTACACTTCGAAACTCGTTGAGCTATACGGTAAGTTTTTGTAGTACGTTTCTCAATTCTCTGTGTACTACTGACAACTCCACTTTCTCCATACTGTGAATAACTTCTTGCGTAATTTCGCCACTACTCCTGTATAATAAACCCAAGTTTCTATTATGACTCTGCGAAATACAAATACGACTATTGGAGGAAAAATCAGTATCATCACCACGCTCTTCGGTGTGTGTGTTATCGCACTCGGACTCGTCGTGGACATACCTCGAGGACATGTGGCACTGGCAAATAATGCAACCACTTCGGTTACTGTGTTGAATACCCCACCACAATGGAATAGTACATTTGGTGACGCCCAAGAGGCGACAGGGTCTTCTACTTCAACCCCGACCAACACACTGCAAACGGTGACGTGGATAGCATCCGCTACAGATTCATCTGGAGATGCATATTATATGCTTATTTGTAAGGCTTTATCCGCCCCAACGCCCGTCAATAGTGGCGCACCTGAGTGTGGTGGCGGTGTCGCAAATCGCTGGGCCCGCTCAGCATCCACAGTATCTGGGGCTACTTCAACCGCTGCAACCACGACAACAGAAGGAGCAGGCTCACAATTCAATGCAGAGTTTAATGATTGGTTTGCTTACGTTTGTGATGCACATCCCACAACTGCAACGTGTAACGCTTCGGTGCGCACGGGTAGTGGAACTACTTCCTCACCGTTTGTCGTCAATCACCGACCGACATTTACCACCTTTATCAATTCATCCCCAGCAAATCCCGGAGCGCTTGTGACATGGTATTCCACATCGTCTGACACCGACACTTATCAGGGTACCGCAACAGATACCGTCACCTTGTTTGTGTGTAGAGCGGCAGATTTTACGGGCACTGCCTGCGGAGCAGGCGGTACTTGGGCACAGTCAGGACAAGCAACATCAGCTGATGCGGTGGCGTCTACAACGCTCCTGAATCCTCAGCCGGACGGAACATTTGGTGCATACGGATACATTGTCGATAGTCACGGTCTCCATTCCGCATCTGGCGGGAATCAAGGGCAAACTAGTTCCGTACGGGTAAATAATATTATCCCAACAATTTCCGCAGCTTCGATCAGCCTTCTTGATGCTGATGCGGTAGGCAATCTCACGCTTACGGGAATGGCCACGCAGACAACAGGATTCAGCGTGCAGTATACGGTGACCGACCAGAATAGTTGTCAGACCGCTTCATCAACGAGTGAAATCACTGCCGGGCTCATTAATGTGTATCGTTCAGGAGTAACACAGGCATCTTGTTCTAATTTTTCAAACTATAATGCCAACAACTGCTATCCTGGCGCATATGCGACAGCGACGAGCTTCGCCTGGAACGTAGTTTGTACAGCAAGTTCTACATCATGCCTTGGTACCTCAGACTCTGATGTTATTTGGAACTGCACATTTCCACTTTGGTATGTGGGCGACGCCACTGATGCCGGATCTTTCTTTGCTGCGCAAAACTGGTTGGCCTCAGCACGAGCGAATGATAATAACTTCGCAACAAGCTCGCTCGTTGAAGGAACTACAGGTAATGAACTGACTCAATTTCTTGCCTACAATGTATCTACCACTACAATTGCGTATGGTGGCTTACAACCTGGTCAAGACACGGGCACCGTCGGCAATACTCCACTCGATCGTACTGACGTACTTGCTGCAGGGAATGTGGGACTCGACGAGACACTTTATGGTGTCGATATGTGTCCTGGATATCCTGCACCATGTTCAGGTAATGCCACATCCACAATACCGGTAGCAAATCAGCGTTATGCGACATCCTCTCTTGCGTACTCATCAGCAATAGCACTTCTTGTGAACCCTGGCGCAACATTCCTCACGCGTATCCCAAAATCTACTGCAACGGCGACACAATCATTCCTAACTACACATTGGGGTATCGCAGTCCCAATCGCTATTACCGTTTCCGGAGATTATCTTGGTCAGAATACTATTTTAGGTATCACCAGTAATAGTGCCTTCTGGTAAGATGAGTATAAAAGTAAGAGTTTGAAGTCGATCTAATTCGTGTTGTTTTGACCATGCATGTAACACATGTGCTTACGTCTGTTTTGACGTGATTACTCAACATCGTAAAGGATTTCGCTATCCACTTCTCGTCCACATAATCCACTCATAATATTTTGAATTGAAAGGGTGTTCATGTGTTACAATACTGAGGCCCTCGTTGCACACTACATGAAGAAGGGAATATTTTTTATTGGTGCGTTGCTCCTTTACGGTGCATTTGCGAATATCGCTTTCGCGGGTTTTGGTATTACTCCTCCTTATGTACACAACGACACGTTACGCCCTGGTTCTGAATATACTCAAGAAATAATCATCGTACGCAGTGACCCCGTCGAGGACTTGAATGCGGAACTCGCACTCAATCTCCCCGCAATCGAATCTTGGTTTTCTTTTGATCGAGGATTAAAATTTATATTACCCAAAGGGGAGTCGCAGGTGAAACTACAGGTCACCGTGCGTGTTCCTGATGATGCAAAGTTGGGGGCATACAATGGAAATATCCGCATTCGTACGTTCTCGACACAAACCCAGTCGACGGGAGTTTCGCTCGCACTGGGTGCACAGATTGATGTACAGTTAAAGGTGGTAGACAAAATTTTAAATTTTGAGGTGCGTCGTGTCGAACTTTTCGAGGCAGAGCAGGGAACAAAAAAGTGGTGGCTTAATTTCCCAGGAAAAATTAAGTTTGCGATGCACATCGAGAACATTGGGAATGTTCCCGCAAGTCCCTATAAAGTATCAATGCAAATTTATGATGTCTCTGGACAACAATTACTTGAGTCGTCAGAAAATACAAACACCATTGAAGAGATTTTGCCTTTTGATACAAAGAAAACCATTGCATACTTGCCCACATGGCTACCTCCTGGAGGTTATCGCGTAAAGTACTCCATCGAGAAAGATGAAACACGGAATGCTCAACAAGGTGAGTTGGCGCTATCGATATTACCCAAAGGCACCATCACGGGTTATGAAACATATGGGTTCGAGGGACTGACGCTTGGACAACAGCTTTCGGTAATTATTCCTGCAGGTATTTTATTCCTCTTTATCATGGTGTTTGGCTTATTTAAGAGGGGTCCGAAACGTCCTAAAAGAACTCGTACGCGTGATGACGAGCCGACGCATCGTGACCCCCCATCCCGTAGTAGTGCCCCCGAGGTTCGTCCAAAGCGCACGGTCGCAAGCGGTGGTGTAGTTGACCTATCGCGTCGAAGATAATTATGCGAGCACTGCATAAAAAACAACTTGCCACACTTAAACACATACGCGGAAGACACAGTATTTTTCTCGGAGCTTTTTTGGTATCAGTCGGGTTAGTTGCTATCTTTGTTCCTACGTATGCAGAAGCCGCCGTGGCAACAACAACAATTAATATTTCCATCTGCGGGGATGCAATAATAAATATCGGGGAAGCGTGTGACGACGGACTCTTCAACGATGGTACATATGGGTCCACGACTGCGCAGCGCCGTTGTAACGCGAATTGTTCTGCATATGGTCCATACTGCGGAGATACAACATTACAGACTCTGTATGCTGAGCAATGTGATGATGGAAATAATACCAACGGCGACCTATGTAACAATATTTGTGTACAAGAACAGCCACCTGTTTCAACGACGACTCCTCCCGCTCCCCCACCCCCACCACCAGCTTCATCTGGGGGAAGTGGAGGTGGCGGAGTTTTTGATGGAATCGTTCCTGTGCGTGCACAAACGCGGGTGATATTGGCAGGTAAGGCATACCCCAACTCTACGGTGAACGTCCTCAAGGATGGACTTATCGTAGGGGTGATTCAGGCAGATGGTAGTGCTGATTTTTCGTATGAAACATCGGCAATCACCGCAGGCCCTACGACCTTTGGCTTTTGGGCAACGGATAGTAGGGGGGTCCGGTCTATTACATTCACCACGACATTTCAGGTAACCCAAAATGCAGTCACAACTGTCTCTAATGTCTTTTTGCCACCCACCATAGATCTCAAGTCTAAAAAAATTAACATAAGCGAGCTACTCGATGCATTAGGCGCGACCGCCCCAAGCGCGAAAGTATCACTCTATCTTGATAAAGAACAACTTCCGCGTGTGAGCGCCACGTCGTCGACATCAGGGCTTTGGAATATCACTGTACCTACAGAAGGATTGCAGGATGAAGCCTTTCATACGATCAAGAGTATGTTTGAGCAAATCGGCCCTGGCACTCAGGCGAAAAGTGGTTTTAGTCAGGCAATAAGTTTTTATGTGGGCGTGCGTGATGTGCAAACCCCTGGCAATGCTGATTTGAATGGCGATGGCAAAGTAAATCTAACCGATTTTTCCATCCTCCTTTTCCATTGGAACACTGACCATGGTATTGCCGACCTGAATGCCGATGGCAAGGTAAACCTCACTGATTTATCAATCATGCTTTTTGCGTGGACTGGCTAAATAAACAAGTGCGTAGGGTGTAGTAAGTAGCGAGTAGAGGATATACAATAAAGAAAAGTTTTCATTTATGAAATTATTTACAGAAACAACGTATAAAAAAGACCGATCACTCACTGCTTTGGTGTGGGCAAGCATTGTCGTCTCTGCATTCTTTTCACTACTCCCCACTTACTCACTTGCGGCTACGCTTACTATTGATCCTGATAAAGGCAGGTTTGGGCCAGGGGACACATTTGTCCTCACCGTTAGGATCGACACAGAATTAGACGAGTGCGTGAACGCCACCACCGTAGAACTTCGCTACCCCACTGATTGGATGAAAGCATCTGCCGTTTCAAAGGGTGAGTCGCTCCTCACGCTTTGGACAGAGGAGCCAAAGGTAGATCATAAAAATGGGGTTGTGCGTTTTGAGGGCGGAATACCTGCGGGGTATTGTGGTCGCATTCAGGGTGATCCAGGAAAGACAAACGTGCTCGGGAAAGTCATTTTTAGTATTCCTGGAAATATGATAGGTGGCAAAACCGCAACGGGACCCGAGCCTATGGCAGTGACATTTGGGCCTGCCACCCAAGTCTTACTTAATGATGGATTCGGTACGCCTGCACCGCTCACGCTTACGTCAGGTGCATATACGCGTGAGCTCACATCCATTGGGCGAAGAAATGAATGGCTTGATATTGTCCAACAAGATGACATATCTCCCGATCTTTTCTCTATTGCTCTGGAGCGTGATGCGAACACTTTTCAAGGAAAATATTTTATTATTTTTTCTACTGTCGACAAGCAGAGTGGCGTACACCACTACGAAGTGATGGAGGACGACCCTCTCCGCTTTGGGCTAAGCCGCACAAAAAAGGGAGAGAAAGCGCTATTTGTAACCGCTACGAGTCCTTATGTGCTTTCCGACCAAGAGCTCGGTAGCAGGGTCATCGTGCGCGCATATGACCATGCGGGAAACGTCCAAGAGGCAA
>JAYSZV010000029.1:0-2429 GCA_043737875.1 Candidatus Lloydbacteria bacterium | reverse complement strand
CTCTGTAGCCCCCTTGATCCACAGTGTCGCAGGATAAAGCGCGGCCGTCGCCAGTATTGCAGCCACCATGCCATACATCATCCCCTCGACGATAAATGGCCCACGTACAAAAGAATTGTTCGCACCGACAAGGCGCATAATAGCTATCTCCTCGCGTGACACATAAATGGCGAGCCTTATCGTATTGAACGTAATCACAATCGCGATAATGATGAGTGCCATGAGTATGGCGAGAGAAACTCGCTCGACACCCTTGGTGATGGCGGTGAGCTTATCGATAACCACTTTATTCTTACTATAATTGACGTTGTAGATGAGGTTGGCGCCTGGACCGGCTGCGTCCTGCTCATTCTTGATGTGCTTGGCGATGGCTTCATATTGTGAAGTATCTTTTGCCTTAATATTCAAAATTGCACCGAGTGGATTATCTACCAGTTCTTCGAGTGCCTGTGTCATGAGGTAGTCGTTGTCGTGCCTTGCTTTGAAGTTCAGTATTGCTTGGTCGCGAGAAATATATTCTACCGATTTTACTTCGGGGACACTCTCGAGCGAGCGCTTCATAACAAAGATATCCGATTCCTGAGCATCGGGATTAAAATATACATTTACGTCGACTTTGCTCTTTATTTGCTCGAGCGATGAATTGAGGAATACCGAGGCGAGGATTGTGGAGCCCACTACAAAGAGCGCTATAGTCATGACAAAAATAGCAGAAAGAGAAACGAGTGCATTCCTCCAAAAATTGATGAATCCCGCATTCACAATGCGGCGAGTACTGGTGAACATTCCCATGGAAGCATTTTCTCATGCTTCGGCAATAAAGCGAAGGGGAAAAGAAAAAACACCACGAATGCGTGATGTTGAAAAAATAGTGAAAACTGCTCCGACGATTTAGCCATCGGTGTTACGGCACCGGCTCGTCGCTCTAAATGGCTATTCCTATGACCCGCACGCGGGTGGTGGCGCGCCCTCGTAAGGCTGAGCACATGGCTTGTGACGTGCCTCCACGTCGGTTTGCCCCTTGGAATCGCGGTTGCTTTCTTTCCTTCCCCTTGCGGGCTTATCCTCATCCTTACGGACTCGGTCCAGGAACAGTCTCCATATAGGATTCTACTCCATGTACAAAATTGTGTCGATATTTAAAAATTATTGGAGTAGAAAACACTAAATCCTCACATTCTTTAAAATTTTGGATATCCATTTTATTCTCTAATTATTTGAATGCAGTGCGAGGCGGCAAAGATGCAATGTTGGGTAGCTGTATGAGTGATACTGCTACCCAACATGCATCGAAGCCAACAAAGCAATGCGTCAAATAATTAGAGAATATATTTGCCGTGCATGTCGTCGCGAATGACTCGCCCCTGCTCCATCGTAATCACCCGTCGCTTCAGAGAATCAATAATCCCCTTATTGTGTGTCGTCAATATAATCGTTGTACCCATGTCATTAATTTTCTTCAAAATCTGAATGATGTCATAGGTATTCACGGGGTCGAGGTTGCCCGTCGGCTCGTCCGCGATCAAGACATCTGGCTGACTAACAATAGCGCGCGCGATGGCGACACGTTGTTTTTCGCCTCCCGACATCTCATGGGGAAAATGGAGCGCCTTTGATGCGAGGTCCACAAGCTCAAGGACTTGGGGAACATCAGAATGAATTTCCTCGTCAGTACGACCAGCGGCCTCCATTGCAAAAGCAATATTTTCGTATGCAGTCTTGTTAGGGAGGAGGCGGAAATCTTGAAAAACCGTACCAATACGACGGCGGTACTCGGGGACCTTTGAAGATTTTATACGATGCACATTAACCGATTCAAAGAATACGCCACCAGCAGTTGGGCGATCCTCAGCCAGAAGGAGACGCAGAAGCGAGGTCTTGCCCGCCCCTGAGTGCCCAACGATAGAAACAAATTCCCCCGACTCAATTCCAAAAGTGACATCCGACACAGCGGCGTGGTCAGAGTAGGTCTTTGTGACATTGTCGAAGTAAATCATAGCGTGTGACCATTATACCGCATTCATCATATTTTCAAACCGAAACATCATGAAGAACTTGCGATGTAAGCAGATTTGTCCTATAGTCTGCGCAGGACATTCACCAGAGAGGTTCGCAATGAACACCAAAAGCGTGATTCTCGAAGGGGCACAGTTGCCGCAGGCACTCAAAGATGCGATATCAGGAGCAGGCAAGGATTTTTTCGCATGTCGCATCACACACGAGACGAAACAAGTTGCGCTTGTTTCCATTGATTGGCTACCGCTCATCATGCGACTTGAAGCGCAACGCTTTACTGAAGTAGAGTTCGACGAATTGTGCCAGGTGCTTATTGATGCAGACGGCAAAATTGCCACCACGCTGGCATTCACGAATTGGATAAAGCGTCTTGAATAAGATTCACAAAAAGAAGCCAAATGGCTTCTTTTTGT
>JAYSZV010000028.1:0-2431 GCA_043737875.1 Candidatus Lloydbacteria bacterium | reverse complement strand
GATTCGACAATCGTATTGTCTGGGATGAAATATAAAAAAGAAAACCGAACAACTATAGTTCGGTTTTTTCATACACATTAACCCTTGGGACGGTCGCGCACATACTATATAATAGAAAGAGTATGCCCAAATATACATATAGAGCACAACTCGTCGCCAACGGAAATGAAATCCAAGGAATAGGTGAAGCTTCGGACAAATTTGAACTCGCAAAAGCCATCAAGCTCGAAGGCAAGCTCCTGCTTTCCGCAACAGAGATTGAAGAGAGTCGTTTCAACATGGATAAGATTAATGCATATCTTGCCCACGTTGATTTGCGCGAAAAAATTCTCTTTGCACGTAATATGGCGACCATGATTCAGGCGGGACTCCCACTCTCGCGAGCGCTTCAAATATTCCTCAAACAAACACAGAATCCCAAGTTTCGCGAAGTACTGCGCTCTATTGCAGAAGATATCAATAAGGGCAACTCGCTCTCCGCATCAATGGAGAAATTTCCGAAAATTTTTGAACCCGTCTTTATTTCTATGGTGAATGCAGGAGAAGAATCAGGGGGATTGGTTGAGGCATTGAATACTGTTGGTGGACAGATGGAAAAAATATATACACTCAAAAAGAAAGTGAAGGGCGCAATGATGTACCCTGCCGTAGTACTCTGTGTCATGATGGCTGTTGGAGTACTCATGATGATATATGTTGTTCCAGGGCTCTCCTCAACTTTTAAAGAAATGGAAGTGGAGCTCCCGCCACTCACTAAACTGATTATCGGGATAAGTGATTTCTTGCAAAATGATTACTTGCTCGCAATTCTTGTGGTGGGAGGCGTTGTCGGATCTTTCATGTGGATCAAATCAACACCACGCGGGGATCGCGCTATTTCTTATGCCACGATGCGCGCACCTGTTTTTGGTAAAATAATAAAAGAGTTTAATTCCGCACTCGTAACGCGCACACTCTCCTCACTGATTTCTGCGGGCGTGGATATCGTCCACGCCATTGATATCACCAAAGACGTGGTCACGAATGTGTTTTACAAGGATACACTTGAACAAGCAAAAGAAGACGTGCAGAAAGGTGTCCCACTTTCAAAGGTGTTTATCGACAACAGTGCCATTTATCCGGTGATGGTGGGAGATATGATGGAGGTAGGGGAAGAGACGGGGCAACTTTCGGGAATGCTTTTGAAAATTGCTATTTTTTACGAAGGCGAAGTGGATCAAGCGACTGCGGACATGTCCAAACTCGTCGAGCCAATGCTCATGGTCTGTATTGCAATTTTTGTGGGAATTTTTGCGATTGCGATGATTACCCCAATGTACACATTAATGTCGAGTATTTAGTTGGCCACCTATGTCTACACGCTATCGTACGGTACGAAATAAAAAAGAAGGTGGCTTTACTGTCCTTGAGATACTGATCGTAATAGGCATCATGATGCTCATTTCCTCGGTCGTCTTGGTCTCCTTAAGTCAGTTTCGTGCACGCAAGTCACTTGATGCCTCGGTCGAAATGGTTATGGTTGCTTTTTCGCAGGCACACCTTGATACCATTTCATCCAAGGATGACAATGTGTATGGAGTTGCATTGCGCAGTAATGAAGCGATTTATTTCAAAGGTTCGGTGTATCCAGGCGATAGTGATCCATCGAACAAACGCTACGCATTTTCCAATATGATTGAGATTGCAAATATTAGCCTAAATGGGGCTGGTACGTATGTGTATTTTAAACGCATATCAGGAGGAACAGATCAGTACGGTACTTTTGATGTGCGCCTGAAGGGCTCCACCGTCACCAAGACCACCGTCACCATCAGTCAGGTGGGTGTCGCAGCGATCTAACATCGGCACGCTCCCACACTCGCCCATAGTTTGCTATAGTACATAGAGCATGATGTTTGCAAATAAGTCTACAATGTCTACAAGGAAAGGTTTCACATTGATTGAAATAGTACTTGTCGCAAGTATTCTCTCGGTGTTTATGGTGTCATTATTTGGTTATTATCAGAAAATACTTGAAGTAAGCAAAGAGACGACGCGCTATATCCATTCTGGCTTCCTCCTTGAAGAAGGAGTAGAGGCAATGAAACTTTTGCGTGATGCAAGCTGGTCACTTCGAATTGCACCACTCTCTACGACAACAACATATTATCTATATTGGACTGGCGGCACATGGTCTGCGACCACCACCCCTGCAACAATCGAAAATCTATTCACTCGGACTGTTCTCATTACTGATGTCAGGCGTGATGCGAGTGACAACATTGTCACCACTGGTACATATGATTCAGGGACAAAGAAAATTCGCGTGAATGTCTCATGGCCTAAAAAGGGGGCAGGTGCATCTACATCAGAATCTGTTGAAACATATATCACCAATCTTTTTAATAATTAATATGACCACGAGGCAACCCCGACAACAAAGAGGATTTAC
>JAYSZV010000027.1:0-5838 GCA_043737875.1 Candidatus Lloydbacteria bacterium | reverse complement strand
CTGCTTACTCGTCGTGACATCTGAAAACCAAGCAATTTCTCTCACGACTGCAAATGGTTTTGTACAGATTTCACTATCCCCGCAAAGTGCAGGTACCGCTGCGACGAACCCCGCTTCGCGAATGGCAGTGTATTGGAAGCGCACCGCAGGTGGTGACGCGGCCCCCGTCGTCGCAGACTCCGGTGACAACAATACAGGAGTGATTCATTGCTTCACTGGTGTCATTCAGAGCGGTAACCCTTGGGACGTCATCTCTGCGGGCAACGATCTCGCGACAAATGACACTACAGGAAATATTCCGGGTGCAACAACGACCGTTGCAGAAACACTCGTGGTGCTTATTAATTCCACCAGTGTAGATGCTACTGGGACTACCAATTTTTCTGCTTGGGCAAATGCGAATTTGGCCAATATTGTCGAACGACAAGATAACTCCTCAAACGCAGGATTTGGAGGGGGAAGTGGAATGGCAACGGGAGAGAAGGGGACCGCAGGGGCATATGCCACGAGCACCGTCACACTTGCCGCCACCTCCTTTAAGGGAGCAATCTCCATCGCGCTTAAGCCACCCACACCTCCACTACTCATCACTCAAGAGGGATATATTTTTGAAAATAACGACAATGTGAATACGAACGATGCCGATGGGAACACCCAACAGGCACAAGGGAGCACTACCATCACCAGTGTGAAAAAGGGTGAACGTATCACCGCCCGCTTCCATATAAAAAATACCAGCACTGCTTCTTCTTCCGCCAATGCATTTGGACTTTTCTACGACCGCAATGACGGCATCTGGACGCAGGTGCGTGCGAATGGCATAGCCTCCACATCGCTCGGGAACTGTGTAGACACGAACTGGGATTGCATTGCGGTGGATACGACAAACGTTGTTGGTGGGTACTCCTCCCTCGCGTTCGACCCTACTGGTATTCCATGGGTGAGTTATCAGGACGCTACCAATTTCGACCTTCGCGTCGCCCGCTATGTCGGCTCTGGTGGCACCGGCTGTGCCACTGCAGCGTGGACCTGTACCGCCGTCCATACCGCAACTGCTGTTGGTAAACACACTTCTATCGCCTTTGCGAAAGGCTCGACAACTCCATGGGTGAGTTATCAGGACGGTACTCCCAATTTCGACCTCCGCGTCGCCCGCTATGTCGGCTCAGGTGGCACCGGCTGTGCCACTACAGAATGGACCTGTACCGCCATCGATACGGCAATGAATGCTGAGGACACCTCTCTCGCTTTCGACTCTGCAGGCAACCTATGGTTGAGTTATTATGACGAGTCCAATTTCAACTTTCGCGTTGCCCGCTACGTCGTCTCAGGTGGTACGGGCTGTGCCACTACTGCGTGGACCTGTACCACTATCGATTCGTTACATAATTCTGGTCATTACACCTCCCTCGCTTTCGACACCGGAGGCAACCCATGGGTGAGTTATTATGAGGGCGATGAGTTACTGAACGGCTGTACAACAGATTGCAACCTCCGCGTCGCCCGCTACGTCGTCTCAGGTGGTACGGGCTGTGCCACTACTGCGTGGACCTGTACTGTCGTCGATTCAACAAATAATGTTGGTTATTATACCTCCCTCGCGTTCGACCCTACAGGCAACGCATGGGTGAGTTATTATGACCAGACCAATGGCGACTTCCGTGTCGCTCGCTATGTCGTCTCAGGAGGCACCGGCTGTGCTTCTTCAGCATGGACCTGCGCCACTGTTCAATCAACAAATGATGTTGGTTATTATACCTCCCTCGCCTTCGACCCTAATGGTAATCCATGGGTGAGTTATTACGAGGCCGGCTCTCCGTGTGGTACAGGCGGTAATTGTGATTTGCGCGTCGCCCGCTATGTCGGCTCGGGGGGTACTGGTTGTGCAATCGCTACGTGGACCTGTACTTCCCTCGATACGACAAATGATGTTGGTTGGTATACATCCCTCGCCTTCGACCCCACGGGCACTCCATGGGTGAGTCATTATGACAATACCAATGGCGACCTCCGCATCGCCCGCATCAAGCGTGCCGGCGAAATCGTCATCTCCCCGTCACTCGGATGGGGGATTGGCACATCGACATATCTCACGAGTACATCAACGCGTGAGTCGCACGCAGACATGCTCTCGGTCACCGACACCACTGGTCGCGATGATGCCGATTGTTTGACGGCGGGTGCCACATGGAATAATGGTCTCGCTTTCCAGTCAGAACAGGGAACAGGTCTCGTGCTTCCCGCAGGTAACGTCACACCGCAGTGCACCGAGGTCTCATTCACTATCGACACTGCACAAGCTATACAAGGGCGGACGTATCGCCTCGTGCTTGCCACCAAAGACAGCTTCCGTTTCGATAAAGGTATATGGCTCGGACCCATCTCTACCGCAAGCTCGAGCTTCCCGACCTTCATCATAGATACGGCGACGACCTCACGTCTGTCGAAGGATTCTCAGTATAAATTGCCCAATTGCGCCGATGCGAATTGGGGGTGTATGTCAATTGATACGACAAATGTTATTGGTACGCACACCTCCCTCGCGCTCGACCCTGCAGGCAACCCATGGGTGAGTTATTATGATGATGCAAACTTCAACTTCCGCATAGCCCGCTACGTCGGCTCAGGCGGTACGGGGTGTGCGGTAGCAACATGGACATGTGTAACTATTGACACGACAAATCTTGTTGGCACCTACAGCTCCCTCGCCTTCGACCCAAACGGTAATCCATGGGTGAGTTATTACGAGGCTAACACCGCCAGCCTCCGCGTCGCCCGCTATGTCGGCTCGGGGGGTACCGGATGTGCGGTGACTTCATGGACCTGTACCGCAGTCGAGACGGCAAACGATGTTGGTTCAGACACTTCCCTCGCCTTCGATCCAGCAGGCAATCCTTGGGTGAGTTATTTTGATGCTACCAATTTCGACCTTCGTATTGCCCGCTACGTCGGCTCAGGGGGCACCGGCTGTGCCTCAACAGAGTGGACCTGTACCGCCGTCGATACGACAAATAATGTTGGTTTGTATACCTCCCTCGCGTTCGCCCCCACCGGCAACCCATGGGTGAGTTATTATGACGCTACAAATTTTGACCTCCGCATCGCCCGCTACGTCGGCTCAGGTGGTACCGGTTGTGTCACATCAGCGTGGGCATGTACCGCCGTCGATACTGCCGGTTCTGTTGGTACGTCCACCTCCCTCGCCTTCGACCCCGCAGGTAACCCTTGGGTGAGTTATTTTGACGCTACCAATTTCGACCTTCGCGTCGCCCGCTATGTCGGCGCAGGTGGTACCGGCTGCGCCTCTACTGAATGGACCTGCACCGCAGTCGATACGACCAATACTGTTGGTGAGCACACCTCCCTCGCCTTTGACTCTGTAGGCAACCCGTGGGTGAGTTATTATGACGCTACCAACACCAACCTCCGTATCACCCACTACGTCGGCTCAAGTGGTACGGGATGTGCAAGCGCTGCATGGACCTGCACAGCAGTGGATGCGATCAATGATGTTGGGTGGGACACCTCCATTGCCTTCGACTACGCAGGTACTCCATGGGTGAGTTATTATGACAATACAACTTTCGACCTCCGCATCGCCAAACTCCACCTCCCCCCGACCAAGCTTTCCGCCACCTCAAGCATTGCATTCCCCGGACGCTCTGCAGGCCGCGGCGACCTCCGCTACCGCCTCGACTCCGGCAAGTCTCCTCGTACGGACGCTGACGGTACCTGCTCGGGCAACACCGACAGGAAAGGGTACTGTGGAGTATCGGCTGACGATACCCACTTCGACCGGATGTCTGCATATGCGAGTGAGACCCCAATGTTCGCGGGTGCATTTCGTGCGAGCGCAAATACGATCACTCCAACCGTGACGTGGAAAGGGCAATCCTCCACTGCGCCATCAAGCAAGAATATCAACATCCAAGTGTATCGCTTCGGTACCGTAAATGCATGGATCAATCTGACGACCACGACCAACACGTGCACGAGTACGGGTGCCAACACGAACTGTGCAATCGTGGGTGCCACGACCACGGACATCACAGAGTTGTTCGAACAAGATGGCACGGACTACTGGGTGTATGTGCGCGTGTATCAAGCAGAGGATGCGGTGGCGATGACGCTCAAGACGAATCAGTTCTCCACTGTCTTTGCGCAGAGTGCCAACGTAACCCTTCTCCATTACCGCTGGCGCAACGACGACGGTGCACAGACGGGTGCTTCATGGGTCACCAACGAAAACACACCCATTACCTCAGCGACATCTTCGGCGAGCACATATAAAGGCGACCGAAAGCGTTTGCGCCTCACGGTCTCCAATGCAGGAGGTGCGGATGCCACCAACTTTACCTATCGCCTTGATTACTCATCTTCCAGCTGTGCCACATTTATTCCTGTTCCCACTACCGTATTGATGACAAGTGAAGAGTGGGTCATGGATCTTTCGCAGTATGTAGCTGACGGACTTGCATCGACCGCACTCCTTACGGTGCCATCCGGCAAATCTTTTGTTGGAGGTGAAGTACGCGTCTACTCCAACAGCTCGAGCGCCAAGACCCTCACCAGCACACAATATTCTGAATTTGAATACGGACTTCGCTCCACAACGATAGCACAGACGAATCTGCTCTATTGTTTCCGTCTCACGAATGCTGGAGTGAGTACCAATTTTACATACACCGTACAACCGCAGATCACCCTTTCGGGCAATCAGCGCCCTACGGTGGGTGGAGGGGGAATCGAGTCACTCGGGGGTGGTGCCGCACAAAATGGTGGAAGTGGTAGGGGGGGGGGAGGCCTCGAGGGTGGCGGTGGCGGAGGGCCAGTCGGGGGAGGAGGTGGAGGGGGTGGAGGGGGGCTGGAATAAAAGAGGGCTCAACGTCTAAGATTCGCAGGGCAATACAAAATCACAGAGGGCTTCTGACGAGAAAAAATACGACCCAACTCCATTGTGCTGGTCGCAACGTAGGCGCATGTTATAATGTCCACATGTCAGAGCCCGTTAATCTCAAATTCCCACAGCCCCCGCAGGGGAGGCCGAAATCTACGCGTAGTTTACTTCTCCAGATACTCATCTCCTGCATCGTCCTTGCGATTGCCGTAGGCATCGGTACGGCTATTTACCAATACGGCAAACAATCCGTACTGCCCGAGGCAGACAGCACGGTGCGGGACATTGGTGAGCACATCATCTTGCCTAACGGTGCTCCGCGCATTGGAAAAATTTCTGACATTACCCAGTTCACACAAGACCCGTTCCTCTCTCAAGCAGAGGTCGATGACATTGTGTTGTTCTATCCTCATGATGGGCCAACGGTGAAAGCAATACTGTGGCGCCCCCGCGTAAAGAAAATCGTCGATGTGGCGCTGGTGACGTTGCCGAATTCCGCAAGAACTGCCCCGTAGCATCACTACCCGCGCCTGTGCCATTCGCATACCGCACCTTGGAAAGCATGGGCACGCAAGCCCTTATTCCTTTACATATATATAGAGTAACCATATAATCCTCATATTATGTGGAGAAAACGATTTATAGCATTAATGCTGCTTTTGGCGGGTTTTGGCCTCGGTTATTTTATTTTTATTGGTGAGAATCAGCCAACAAGCCCCCTCGCAAAGTTTCCGTTCAAGTATGGTCTCGATATTCAGGGAGGAACTGCACTCGTATACGAGGCAGACACATCAAAGATAGCAACAAGCGAATTGCCTCAGACAATGAATGCGCTCCGAGACGTCATCGAGCGCCGTGTTAATCTTTTCGGTGTTTCAGAGCCTGTGGTACAGACCGAAATTGCCAATGCGCTTGGTGGTACTCCGTCACAGCGTCTTATT
>JAYSZV010000026.1:0-2442 GCA_043737875.1 Candidatus Lloydbacteria bacterium | reverse complement strand
AAGAATTACGAAAAGCCTTACAGGGAGCCATATTAAAAGCATCTCTCAAGCACCGCATGGCGAATTTACCTGTGGAAAACGATTGACGGGGGCAAAATTCAATGGATATAATGTTTTGATACCGTTGTCAAACAGAAGCAAGGACGCACGACCTCATGGATGTACGAAAATCTCAGAACGCATAACTAGAAATTAGGCTTATCGCATTCAATAACATAAAAAATCCCAACTTTCGCAACATGCGAAGGTCTGGCAATACTCACCAGTCCCCAAAGCTTTCTTTAAAAAAGCTGTTATTCTCGATGACTGCATTTCTCATTGTTCCGGGAGCTGTCGCATACGCCAGCTTCTTTTCTTTTTTTGGAGATATTTTCACTAAAGTGAACATGCAAGAGAAATCCATCAATTCCCAGAATATTGCCCTCCTTGCTGCTGCGGTTGGGCCAAGTGCAATTTTCGAACCAACCCCCGCTGAGGCAAATACGGTCGCGGACAGCGCGCTCCTCGCAGACTCTGGGCCAGCAGGAGGACTTCCGGATGTAGACAATCAAGTAGAAGGCACAGGGCAAGTGAGTATTTACGTCGTACGAGAAGGAGACTCGCTCGCATCCATTGGGAAGATGTTCGACGTGTCAGTGAATACAATCTTGTGGGCGAACAACCTTCCCCGAGGTGCCAAACTCTCGATTGGACAGACGCTCGCCATCCTCCCTGTTTCAGGTGTGAAGCATACCGTGAAAAAGGGAGACACTGTTTCTTCTATCGCAAAGAAGTACAAAGGAGATGTCGACGAAGTGCGTACATATAACGGCATCGACGGAGACGCGCTGGTCATTGGCGGGGAAATTATTGTTCCCGATGGCGAAATAGCAGAAGTGAAAATTGCCACTCGTCCCGCATCATCAAAACTCCGCGGATCAAGCGGTCTCGTTATTGATGGCTACTATAAGGCACCGATGTCAGGTTATCGCAAAACACAAGGACTTCATGGCTACAATGGAGTTGATCTCGTGTCTTATGAGGGTGTTGGAGCGCGCGTAATGGCATCCGCGGGGGGCAACGTGGTCATTTCGCGACAAGGAGGATATAACGGGGGATATGGAAACTATGTCGTTATTCAACATGCCAATGGCACACAGACTGTCTATAGCCATCTCAAATCGGTTGCCGTCTCCTCTGGTGAATCTGTGGGACAGGGTCAAGTAGTCGGGTATATGGGAAATTCGGGGAGAAGTAGTGGAGCACATCTACACTTCGAAGTCCGAGGCGCTCGCAATCCATTCTAATTTGGGCGACCTGCTCGTTCTTCCCGATTTCGGATTCGGAGGCAGTATAGCTCATACAGCCTCTCGAATACCGAAACGGTCCAGAACTTCGCATCTCATCCCAAATGAGAATGGACTTTAAAATGGATTAGCTAATTTTCCCTTCGCAGAAGGGATTTCTTTGGAACTTTTGTTATATAATTGTTCTACTTTGAAAAAAATAGATTTTGATAATGAAAAAATTGGACTTACGGTAAAAGAGCTTGTGCTATTACGGAAACTCGACACCCCTCAAAAGATTCAGACATTTGTTTCTTCAATTCCTCAGAATTTTGAGCGCAATGGTGACTCGTGCATGTCCGCACGAGACGTACTTCGCACGAACCGCGCACACTGTATCGAGGGTGCAGTGCTCGCTGCGCTTGCATTTTGGATTCACGGGAAGCCCCCACTATTGATGGACCTCTCTGCGAACGACGAGGACGATGATCACGTTATTGCACTCTTTAAAGAAAATGGACTTTGGGGCGCAATCTCGAAAGGGAACCATTCATATGTCCGCTATCGCGATCCTGTGTACCGCACACCACGCGAGCTTGCGATGTCATATTTCCATGAATACTACAATACGAAAGGCGACAAGACATTGCGCACACATTCTGGTCCGTTTGATTTGCGCGCACTCCCTGATTACGAATGGATTAGAGGCGAGAGCTCATGGGGAGTCGCCGAGCGACTATGCGAGATTGCGCACCATCCATTTTTTCCAAAGAGCCAAGAACACTTTCTTAGACCAATAGAGAAAATCGAGCATCGCATCATGAAGCTACGCGTTCATACCCGTTAACTACGAATTAGGCAAATAACCGCTTCGGGCGATATTGGAGGGCCTCGAGGATGTGTGCTTCTTTTACAAAGCGGGACTCGTCGATGTCGGCAATAGTGCGAGCGAGTTTCAATATGCGATGATATGCCCGAGGAGAAAGATCGAGACGCTTTGCGCTCTCGTTCAAGAGCGTAGCAACGCTGTCATCGATACGAATGTAGGTGTCAATTGCACGCACGCTCATTTTCGCATTAAGGGTAAACGCAGTATCAGCAAAACGTTTTGTTTGGTGGGCGCGTGCGCGAACGACGTCCGTAATAAGTGTGTCGAGCTCACTACTCTTCGAGCGAT
>JAYSZV010000025.1:0-5888 GCA_043737875.1 Candidatus Lloydbacteria bacterium | reverse complement strand
AGCTCGCTATTGAAACTTTTCTCACTTTTGCGGATAGAACCGTGCTCCTTAAGCACGTGGTATATCGCATCCTTTGTGGTGGTTTTCCCTACGCTACCGGAAACAAGAATGATAAATGGTTTCCATTTTTTGAGTGCACGTTTCGCCTCCCATGTAAGGATATGAACAATAATGAATTTGAGTATTGCGCGCATATGTTTGTTGTATCGTAAAAAAGCTCACTCGACAATCACCGTGTTGGCAGTGGCGCCTGCTCCGTACTTTCCTTCAGTCGGTCTGGGGGTACGGCATAATAATGGAGCAAGAATTTTGTGGTGCGAATGAATGGGTGCGTGAGGGTATGCGACGCGAATTCAGCTTTTTTGGGATTTGCCGTATAGAGAAAAACAATAAATTTTGGATCATAAGCAGGAAAATATCCAAAAAACGTGTGCATGTAACGGTCGTCATAATATCCACCCCCAAGCTCACGTGGACGGTACATCTGCGCGGTGCCCGTCTTTGCGGCAATTGAATACTCGGGTATTTTGACGCCCCCTCCTAGCAGAGCCTTGTCTACTACGGTAACCAACATGCGGGATATTTCTTCAGAAGTTTCAGGCTTTAACACTTGTTCGGGAGGATTCGGGGTGAATTTTTTTATCTTTCCTGTGTTGTAGCGTATCTCATCGACGATGTGTGGGGTAATCGTCACGCCACCGTTCCCAAGCGTGGCTAGTGCGGTTACCATATTGATGGCGGTCACCGCGATACCCTGACCAAACGACGCCTGCGCATATTCGAGGTCTCTTTTTTCGCCGAGATTGCGCACATCTCCCTGTCTCTCCCCCGGAAGATCTATGCCCGTTTCTTCACCAAGACGAAATTTTTCGACCATATAGTTAGCAAAACGCTCGTTACCAAGCTTGTTTACAACATGCGCCACCCCCGTATTCAGCGACTGATTGAGGACCATCTGCATGGTCGTTCCCGGTCCTCTTCCACGTTTATCATAATTGTAGAAGGTCTTGTTATTCATGGTCATACTCCCCAAGTCGTTATATGTGGAATTGGCAGTAATAACTCCTGCATCAAGCCCGGCGGCCACAGTGAGTGGCTTCACGATAGAACCCATCTCATAGACGTCTTGTACAATAGGGTTCGCAAATACACTTACATTTTTGACCTTGCCGTACTCATTTAAGTCATACGTGGGATTCACGGCTAGTGCATAGATAGCGCCCGTTTTGGGGTCCATAATGATGCCTCCACTTTGGTCAGAAGCCCACTCTTTCGAAATACTCTCTAATTCTTTCTCGAGATAACTTTGCACCGTTGGCTCTATGGTCAATACTAAATCTGCTGCTTCTTCTTTTGGTCGGTCGAAAATGGTTTCACTCAAATTGGTAAATAACTCAGCAAAGAAATTTACATAGAGGTTGTCCTCATGGCGTGAGAGCACGTCATTGTAGTATGACTCCAAACCGTACCTTCCCGTCAATTCATTTCCCTGATAGCCAACGAAACCAATTACCTGCGCAAGTAATGACCCCCCCGGATAGTATCGCCATGTTTCACGAAATATTTTCACCCCCGGAAGCTTGAGCGCCATAATTGCATTTGCCATATCCTCGGGTATACGTTTGGCCACTTCTTCATACGGGTCTTCTATCTTTTTTGCCTTCTCGATAAATGCGTCGTGGTCTATGGGAAAAATAGCAGAAATTGCTTTATATGCGGACTCTTTATCCGTCAGCAGTTTCGGCGTGATGGAGAGCACATACCCACTATTGATTGTGGCCGCTGTGACCAGTTTGTCATCCTTTTGGCGCAAATAAATGTTTCCTCTATCAAAAATATTGGGAAGTGTTGAAACATATTGTTTTTCGGCCTCGGCGCGAAATTCCTTTCCGTGTAGTACCTGAAGATAGTAAAGACGGACGATAAAAAGCATCCCAATGGCAATAACGATGCCCGCGAGAATGCGTAATCGATTTCGTGATTGTTCCAGCATATGCCCTTTTATCGCTCCACTGTTGCGTCGCGTAGGGTAAATGTATCATGACTAGCGTCACGACTGATATAGCGAGGAACGGTGATATCAACGAACCCCTGTTCGTGCGCAAGTTCAAGTGTAATACGTTTATCAAGATTCACGTATTCAGATTCCAATAGTGAAACCTTAGCTGAGAGGCTCTCGGCCTCACTTTCGGCACTCTTTCGTTCTATGACCGCATAGACTGAAATACTGAGGAAATAGAGATACGCAAGAACAGCAAGTCCCAAAAGCGCAGAAAGGCTCCAAAATATCCTTCGATCGTATTCTTCAAATTGTAAAATAGCTGTCTTCCACATAAAATTAGGCCGTGAAGCGCATGCGCTCACGTATGACGAGAAAACGTCCTCGTCGAGGGGTATTATTTTTCACAAAACGCGAACGCACCGCAATGGGTACATAGCGGTCTATCGTCGCACGATAGGTAATCATTAATTTTGTCATAAGTGTAAGGAACTTTTTTTTAAGTAAATGGCGTTACTCAATCCACCGACGGGATGCTTCTACCGCACAAAACGCTACTATAACTTTTCTATTACGCGAAGCTTTGCACTACGTGCCCGAGGGTTCTGTTTTAACTCAGCTCCACTCGGAACAATTGGCTTCTTTGTAACCAGTGATACGACGCCCTCACTACTTAATTTTCGAAAACACTGCTTTACGAGGCGATCTTCGATGCTGTGAAAGGTAATAATCGCAATGCGACCTCCCGTTTTCACAAATGGCAGTATTCCGCCTACACCAGCTTCTATCGCTCCCAGCTCGTCGTTGACGGCCATGCGTATCGCCTGAAATGTGCGTGTAGCAAAGTGCGTGCGACCGCGCTGATACCAGCCTGGAGTACTTTGGTGGATAACTTCCACAAGTTGGCTGGTCGACGTGATCGGACTTACTTTCCGTGCTTCGACAATATGCTTGGCTATCGAACGAGCAAAGCGCTCTTCGCCGAATCCGCGAAAGATGGTCGCGAGAGACTCTTCACTCCATAGATTCACCACGCTTTCTGCCGTTACATCATCGGGATTTTTTGAATCCTTGAGATTTTGAAACGTCATAAGCAGAGGTTCATCTCGTTGGAACGAGAATCCTCGACCGGACTCCTCGAGTTGATTCGAAGATAGCCCGAGATCGAAAATCGCACCGTCAACCACGAGTCCTTCATGCGTAGCGAGCTCCCCACCAAGTGCTCTGAAATTTGAAACGACTGGTATAAAATTGGTGAGCGAACGTATTTCTAGAACGCGCTCATCGGAAAAAACACTTTCATCTGCATCAAAAGAGATGAGTAGTCCTTTTTCTCCGATCTTGGAAGCGATATGGCGACTATGTCCACCACCTCCAAATGTCGCATCAACAAATACACCGCCTGCATGGGGCGAAAGTGATTCGATAACTTCTTGTAAAAGAACACTGATATGCGTCATATGAATAGCTTCGAACGACTCGCATCCGTCGTTCGTTTCTTGTTATGAGCTGTCTCCTAACGAGAAACGAATGACTGACCTTTGTCTTTTTCTTTGTAAATCTTTTTACGGCAAGGACTGATTAAAAGACTCCGCGTGAACCCAACTCTTCTGCCATGCGGTCTGCATCGGCAACCATCTGTGACTTGTAGACCATCCAGCTTGTCTCGTCCCAAACTTCTACGCGGTCGTATACTCCCGTGAGCACCACCTTCTCCTTGAGTCCTGCATACACCTTGAGCGCATCGGGTATGACAATGCGACCAATGCTATCTATTTCGACCTCAAATGCCCCTGAGAGCATTGTGCGTGAGAAACCTCTATCTTCTGACTTTCCCATCGAAAGCTTTGAAAGCTTTTCTGCGAATGCATTCCACTCTTTCGTCGGATAGACCGAAAGACACTTGTTGAGTCCAAGTGTGATAATCGCCTTCTTTCCCAAATCCTTACGAAACTTCGCAGGAACAGAGAGGCGCTTTTTGTCATCTATAACATGAATGTATTCGCCTATAAACATATATATTCTCAGGACTTGAGTCCTGACATTGGCGCACTCTACCGTGAAGATTGCGCCAATGTCAGGATTCCAGATTCTCGTGTGGGTTCCCTATTTAAGACAGATCCCCCGCACCGTCACACTCCCACAAGCGGACAATACGGGGGTTTAGGTTCTGCCTTTACGCACCATCCTATTTTTGAAAGTTAAGAGATTGTTTTCACAACTTCCCACTTTCTCCCACATAGATACCATTCTATCCCACCACTTCCCACAGAGCAACCACACTTATCCACAGTTCCCCACGATATAGCATTACGACACATAATAAAAAACCGTCTGCAAAAGACGGCTTATACTATATTTGTTTTCAGCTTCTATGAAGCAGTTTTTGATTGCCTTACTTTCATCCATTTCCGGAATTCAAGGATGAGTGCGAGCCATGAAAAGATGGAGAGTGCTACCATAAATGAATCCATGTATTGCCACACCAGTGGTGGATGGAAGATAAATGTCAGTGGTATGCCAATTGCAAGCACAATCATTATTGCACTGCTTTCAAATGAATGCGCGCGAGCATTCTTTTGCGCCCTTTCACGCCGATAAGCATCAACAGCAACCTTGCAACATTCTTTCACTTCCAAACTTTTATCTTCGTTATACATCTCAATCTCCTGCTGTGTACGAACTAAGTGCATACTACAATTTTTTTTAAATTTGTAAATGGCATAAAAAAACACCCTATTCATTGGGGTGTTTCTTTTTATATTCTGCAATATGTGCCGACAGCAAGCGTGTGACTTCGCCCCACAGCCCGTGTGCGCGCTTGCCGACGATAATAGTTGCCACCGCAAAGCCGAGAAAAATTTCTTGTGAGTAGGGTCGCCCCTGTGATGCATAGGCAAAGTATGCCATGAGGGTAAGTGCTGAAAATGAGCCAGTTAATCCAAGAAAGGTGTAAAGTCGAAGCACGAGGTGCTTGTCTTTTCCTGCCAAAGCAACGTCATACCACTTCCCCGTTTTCTTATCTTTAACAGATATGTTCATCAAGCACCTCCTTTCTTCTTCAAGGTTCTTTATCCAAAATATCAGAGCAGAAGTAAAATGCAAGAACCTAAGTCTTACTGCAAAGGAAGTTTATTTCGGCCTTACCACGTGGGCATTCCTAAATTTATAGTCGCTTCGCTTCTTAAATTTTAGGTCTTAGTAGTGGGAACAGCTGGGCTTCGCGGATAGGCTTGTTCGCAAGGAAGGCAAAGAAGCGCTCGGAGACTCCGAAGCCGCACGTAGGGGGCATGCCGTGCTCGAGCGCTTCGACGAAGTCGTGGTCGAACATTTGTGCTTCGTCGTCCCCTGCATCGCGCATGTCTTGTTGCGCCTGAAAACGACTTGCTTGGTCGATGGGGTCATTCAACTCACTGTAACCCTTGCCCATTTCACTACCCGCAATAATGGGCTGGAATTGCTCCACCGTTTTTCCGTCAGGAGAAAGTTTCGCGAGTGGAGACATGGCTACTGGAACATTCACCAAGAAGCCTGGGCCTCCGAGCTTTTTGCGACAATACTTCCAGAGCGTATCGATTGCGCGGACGCGATTCCATCCCTTTTTATCATACTCAACTTTGAGGTGTTTGAGCGCGGACTCAATGTCTTCGATTGAGGCAACTTCAATATCGACATCGGTAAATTTCTTGATAGTCTCCGCATAATCATAGCGCTCCCACGGCTTACTCAAATCCACGGTGAATTCTCCGATAGTGAATACTTGTGTACCAAATGCGACGTCCGCGACGTGTCTGTACATGCGCTCCACGAGTGCCATGCCGTCCTCATAGTTGGCATAGCCCCAGTAAAATTCGAGCTGGGTGTAGTCCTGTGCGTGCTCTGGGCTCAT
>JAYSZV010000024.1:0-2458 GCA_043737875.1 Candidatus Lloydbacteria bacterium | reverse complement strand
CCATCAGCAGTCCGTGTAAGGAACTCGTGACCTGCGTCGTGCCATTCCTTTACCGCGCGCTCGATATCGTTGGTACGCTGTGCGATGTGCTGAAGTTTCATATTCCCATAACGGATTTGATACCGTGATATCTGAGAAATGGCTCCGGGGGTACGCTCCCTGCCTACCATAAAGGCAATGCGGACATTGTCGCGCTGAACGACAAAAGTTTCCATGCCGTCGTGATAGTTGCCCACATATGGGGACTCGTATGCAATACGCGCCTTAGGGATAGGGAGCGACTTGCGCAATGCCATGTATGTGACTTCATCGAGCACAATGGCCAAATGATCGAACGCATAACGAAGTGGCGGTTTTCTTGTACGCCTCTTCTTCACCACGACTGTCTCATTGTGCTTGTGGCTCATGGACATTCCTTTGTAAAAAACTTCCTCTCTAATGATAGAGGGCTTTAGTTTACTGTCAACGAAGATACGGGCAAATCACATCGATAGCGCGTAGGCAATAATCATGAGAGAAAAAAGGTGAGAGTGCAAAAAGATTAGATACCAGATTCATAGCCATAAGGCATGAAAAGGAGGTCGGCCGCAATAATGAGACTGACGAGCTGAAAGCCAGTCATAATAAAAATCTGCTTCAACCAAAACTTACGCTTAGTATTTCCCCATATCACTCCTGCAATTTGCGTTGGGACGATGAATCCGAGCCAAACTAAACCCGCAAAACTATATGGGCGGATGGAAACCCCCGCCATTGAGAGGTAGTGAATAAACATCGCGAGCACATAAGTAAAGATAACCGTGATGAGGAGTTGTAGTCCATAAAACGGAGCCATTTCCTTTTGAAGCTTTTTCAACTCTTCTGCGGAGAGGGTGGTTGACTCCATGATTTCCATCCACCATTTTCCAAACATAAGAGGCGAATACCAAAGTGCACCAAGAATAAACTGAGCGAGCGACGCAAAGATAATGAGTTTGTAGTTAAGTTCCATATGCAATTATTGTATCACTCGCTTTTCTTTTGTTCCAAGATGGACAAGAAGTTGCCTGCGGGGTCTTTAAACCATGCGATGTCAGGACCTGCACCGATTTCTCTACCGTGCGCAATCCCCTTTTCGTCTGTTTGCATTTCCCCCTCATATTGCTCAAATTGCACACCCATTTGCCGTAGTTCGTCGATGGTGTGATTGATATCGACTACTTCAAAATTGAGTACGGTGTAGGTCGCTGGAGTATGGTCATCCTTGGCATACACAAAGACCTTTCCACCACCCGCGAGGATTATTTCTAAGCCCTCTTTTGTTTCTCGTACCGGAAGCGCAAGCGTGCCTGCATAAAACTCTTTTGCTTTTGTAATGTCATTGACTGAGAAACTGCTGAATGCACGTGAGTTTTGTAACATGTTGGATGTATTGGCGGATAATAGTTAACCCAGCAAATCGCTATGTGTCCTTCTGATATACCTCTTGCAGGGTTGCGATATCAAACTTTTTCATTTTAAGAAATGCCTGTGTAACCCGTGCTGTTTTCTCTTTGTCACCACTTGTCATCAGCTCGTCCATCATACTTGGGACAATTTGCCACGACACACCGTACTTATCTTTGAGCCATCCGCATTGCTCAGCCTCGGGGACCGCAGACAGTTGCGACCAGTAGTGGTCAATTTCTTCTTGGGTATCACATTCTACCATCAGAGAGACTGCCTCATTGAAAGCGAATGCATGTGCTTTGTGGGCGCTGTCCATCGCAACAAACCACTGATTCTCAAGTGTAAAATCCGTGAATGCAATTGAGTCTTCGGTATCGGGCTCCCTTCCTTTACCGTAACGCATAAGGGCACCTCGTTTTGCGTCCTTAAATACGGACATATAGAAATCAGTAGCCTCCTCGGTCTTTCCCGCTACTCCTTGCACAAAGAGGAGCGAGGGGATAATCGGTGGGCGCACTTCTCCGTCGGACTTTGTAAGTATCAATTGCCATGACAATCCATATTTATCCTCTATCCACCCATAGCGCTCACTAAAGGGATATGCATCAAGTGGCATGAGCACTTTTCCGCCCTTACTCAACTTCTCCCATGCCTCATCAAGTTTCTTTCGCGCATCGGGGTCCTTTGAGGGATCGTAGTTCACCATGAATGATATCGATGGGTTGAATGTGAAATACGGGCCAGCACTAATGCCTTGGAACTTCATACCCATGAGCTCGAAACAGACGATATCACAATCACCCGATGGTGTATCGGTGATTCGCGTGACGTTAGCAACCTTCGAATTCTGAAAAACGGAAACATAAAATTCGGCAGCTTCTTTTGCCTGTGTGTCGAACCAAAGATGGGGAATGATTTTTTGCATTTTTTTCATAGTCATATTGTAAACTTTGCAACCGTACGATTGCAATAAAACTCACAGCTATTTCAATCTTGGCATTGAGAGGCACTCCATGATTTCCACCGCGTC
>JAYSZV010000023.1:0-5899 GCA_043737875.1 Candidatus Lloydbacteria bacterium | reverse complement strand
ATAACGCGTAGGGCGAACTAATAACTTCTTTAATACCTTTAATACTTTGCTATACTACGGCGATGGATATTGAGGCAATCATTCTCGGTTCGAGCTATCTTGGCATTTTTGGCCTCATGGTTGCTAATGGGCTTTTTTCTTTTCCCTCCAGTCAGATACTTTACATTCTTGTTGGCTATTTCGTCGGCACGGGCTACCTCGGTCTCCTTCCCGCTTCGCTTGTCGGAGCACTCGGCAATGCAGTCGGCAATGTCCTTCTCTATGAGGGCGTGAGGCTACGCGGCATGCAGTTTATTGAAAAGTTTTCTATCTTCCACCCCGAAGACATCAAGCGCGTACAAATTGTTTTTAAAAAGAGGGGGCTATGGTTTTTATTTGTCGGAAAGCTCTTGCCTGCAATCAAAGTATTTATTCCCATTCCCGCGGGACTTGCGCGCGTACACCGTGGCGCATTTGCATTCATTATGTTTTCTGCATCATGGATATGGTCATTTTTATTTATCGGCATTGGATACTTTTTCGGCAAGGGTACTACGATGTGGAAGTCGTATGGCATTCTCCTTCTTTGTATTGCGATTACGGTACTCTATCTTTTTCATCGACTCCTTTACTCGAAGGCGGTAACTGAGGAGCTCCTTCGTGATTCTTCTCACGCATAGCGTAGTGGGCGCGCCATAACACAATACTGATAATGCCGTATGCGAGTACGGTCATGTAGATTGATGGTGTGACACCCACCACCGCAAATGGGATGCTCGCCGAAGACTTCGCGATAAAAAGTGTCCACGACAAAAACGCATGCGCGGGAAGCGCCACAATAAAACCAAGTGCGGGAACAATGAGTGACACTACACCCGCAAGAAATCCAAAAAACATCGTAAACGGAATGACGGGAAGGATGAGCATGTTCGCAGGTAAAGACACAATTGAAAGTAATCCTGTCTGATACAAAAGAAGAGGGAGCACCATGAGTTGTGTCGCGAGGGTAGAAACAAACACTTCGCGCAAGACTACGTACCGTGCAAAAAAAGTTATACGCGCATCTAAGATGGGCGATACGTAGACCAGTCCGAGTGACGCAAGAAACGACAATTGAAATGACGGGTCAAACAGGAGAATGCTCGGATTTTGGAGCACCATACACACACCTGCAACTAAGAGTGCGCGACCCATGGTATACGTGCGCCCTGTTGCGCGCGCGAGGAGCGCAATAATTGCCATGATTGCAGCGCGGACCACCGTTGCACCACCTCCCGTCATTATTGCGAAGAGTACAATTCCTATCCCTCCCGCACTCAAGCTTCCATAAAATCCGAGGAACCGAAAACAGAGCACTATCCACTCGGAAACAATAGTCATGTTGTATCCCGAGAGAACCACGATGTGCACGACGCCTGCATTACGAAATATTTCGAGCCACTCCCCACCGAGCGACTGCTTGCCACCCAAGAGAAGTCCGCCAAGGAGCGAGCGGTGCGGTTCAGGGAAAATAACACTAAGGCGGTTAAGAAACTGCTGTTTCATTTCATAGAGTGTCGCGATGACAGCATTTCCCTTTCCGCTTCCAGTTTGAGTGACTGCTGGAAAAAGCATCTGGTAATGTACATCTTTTGATGCAAGGTACATAGGATAATCAAATACGCGACCATCGGCTTCGACAAATTTTTTCGGACGATTCAACTTCCCGCTTACACGAAGTTTGTCGCCATACGCATACTCGGGATATCGCGCAATCGACAACTCTACGTAGCGTGGGCGCAGAAGCGTGGTACTCGCACTCCCCTGTATCACGGTGTGCGCGAGCAAGAGCGTACGCGTGGCACGCTCACGCACATCGGGCTCCCCTTTCACGATGCCTTCTAATTCCACGACCTTACCCACATGCGCTTCGAGTGTTTGTTCAAGCGGGCGTGCTTCCCAATATGCGTATCGCATTACACCAAGGAGACTACACAACGCAAGACACGCGACGGTCAGATATATTGTTCGTCGGTAGACGATAGCAATAAGAGTGAACCCCAAAGTGAGGAGCACGAGAAAAAGGCTAATTGCATTTACGATGTTGGAGAGTGATGCAACTGCAACTCCAGTGAGTACAGCTACCAAGTAATACGCAAAATGTCGCGCTAAATATTTCACGTATTGATACTACCTAGGGGGTTGAGTTTTGTTACTTGCATTATACAGAAATATGTGATATAGTACAGAAGTTCTTTTCATCCACCAGCAAGTTTCAAACTTTTGGAGATTTCCATGTCAAGCAATTTACTCTTACTCACCTGTGTGCACAACTGCGGGACTCCGTTCAATAAAAAATTTCCGTCTGTCCCCACTTCGTCTGAGTCCGCACTCATTATTGCCTGTGACGAATGCTTCAGAAAGCTCCCCGTTGAGACAGTTGCTAATCCAGTACTTCACGACCATCTGCGTGGGTCGCAGTCCCAGATGCACGCATATGCGCGGTCCGTTCGTTATCTGCGCGAAACAGGTGAGTGTCCCGACTTCTTTTGGCGGTATCACGAGACCAAGGTGACCGATTAAGTGCGTCTACGACAACGATGCTCCCCACGACCGCAATATCGCGCTTTCATCATCCGGTGAGAGCGCTTTTTTATACTTCACGCCTGACTTCCCCTTCACGCGCATCTCGCACTCTGCCCACGTCGTGTGTCGTTTTGCCACGCCACCAACGAGCGAGAGATATGAATATGCTTTCTCGCGTGAGCGCACTCTGTCCTCACTCCGCTTTTTTGACTTCTCTTCATCAAAGGCAACATTTAAAATATCCACCGCATAGTCTCCGAGGTCTCCCTGATAGAGCCCAGGTATATCTTCGCGCGCGAACCCCGTTGCAATTTCATCGCAACGTTCATTCCCCGCTACTCCTGAATGTCCGGGAACATGTTTCCAGAATATGCGTCCAAATTTTTTGCGGTCTTCGAGTAAGGCGAGTGCTTGTTCCCATAAGTCGCGGTTCTCCACATCTGTCTTCGCCATTGTCTTCCATCCACGTCGCCTCCATCCATCGGCCCATTCAGTCGCTCCTTTGTGGACATATTTGGAATCCGTAAAAATCGTGAGGTCACCTGATTCACTAGCGAGGCGCCTTAGTCCCTCAATTACTCCATTCAGCTCCATGCGGTTATTGGTCGTATGTTTTTCACCTGCCCCGAGTTCAATAACATAACCTCGCGCGAGCACGAGAATAGCTGCCCACCCACCGGGCCCCGGGTTTCCGAGCGAACTCCCGTCAGTAAATAGCATGTGTCCACTCAATTGATTCTGTTCGTCCATAGTAGATGAACTATAACATTTTCAAATAAATGAACAAAAAATCTTTATATTTAAATATTGAAAATGCAATATCCTGGGAACTTTCCAGTGGGTACATTTTACAGATACGCCGAGCACTAGGTGATATCGACTATGCGAAGTCGCAATTCGGGACGTCCGCGGAAAAAAGATTTCTCTAGTGTAGCTACGAGGTTTACATGTCCACCAATAACAACTTTTGCCGAAGGGAAACTTTCGGGGGTCATAAAGAAGCCTATCGCTTGTGTGGTTTTCCCCGAATCATCGGTAAGTATCAGCTTGAGGTGATTCTTTTCCTTTCCAAACATTTCGAGACCTGCTATGGATACATTGCGAAACGTAAAGTGTGGCTTTGGATTACCTATGCCAAATGGTGCAAGAAGATTAAGTGCGCTATATGTTCGCTCATTGACCTCGCGTATGGCGAGCTCCGTGTCAATGACATAGCTCTCTTTAGGTTTTTCTTTTTGAGGAATTTTTTTGTGTGCCTCCACAAGCACCTCCTCAAGTGTATGAATATTATCTTGCGAAACAGAAAAACCTCCCGAGAACTCGTGCCCGCCTTTCCCGAGAAATGTGTCTTCTGGCGTAGCGCACATAAGGTCGACGAGATTGATTCTCCCGTCAGAGCGACAGGATCCCTTGATGTCCTTCGTCCCCTCTTTGCCCCACACAAATGTAGGACGATCGAATTCTTCGGCAATTTTATTGGCGACGATACCCACAACCCCGACACGCCACGTCGGATTCCCAATCACAATAACCTCTCGTATAGTGCGCTCTCGTAGTGTACGCTTTGCATCTTTGACCATGCGCGCTACTTCGCTCTTGCGTTCGTCATTCAGTTTCCCGAGATGCTTCGCTCGTTCTTTTGCGAGCACTTCGTCCGTGGTCGAGAGGAGCTCAAATGCGCGCAGTGGCACGTCCATACGGCTCGCCGCATTGATGCGTGGTCCAACGGTAAACCCCACATCTTCCTCGGTGAGCTGTGCTTGGTAGGCACCCGCTTCTTTTAAGAGTGCAATAAGTCCCGGGCGTGGAGACTTTCGCAGCACCTTGAGTCCATAATATGCCAACATGCGATTTTCTTTGCGGAGCGGCACCATGTCGGCAATCGTGGAGAGTCCCGCCATGTCGAGTAGCCATTTTTCCCAACCTTTGGGAATGTGCTCATAGTTGCCACGCATAAGTATTGCTTGCGCAAGTTTGAATGCCACACCTGCTCCACACAGCATGTTATCTGCATATGTATCCCCTTCTTGCTTGGAGTTGAGAATCGCATATGCAGGAGGAAGTACGTCTTGAGGAAGGTGGTGGTCTGTGATGATGACGTCGACGCCCAACTCATTTGCAAGAGTGACTTCTTCTACATCAGTGATGCCACAATCGACAGTGATGACGAGTGCGACCCCACCTCTCGCGAATTGCAATATTGCATCATTATTCAATCCATATCCTTCGTGGTGGCGATGCGGTATGTAGTTGGTGAAATGTGCGTAGCCAATTTTCTTGAATAAATCGTGAAGAATGACCGACCCGGGGATACCGTCACAATCATAGTCTCCGTAGACAATAATTTTTTCCTCATTTTTCATCGCCGTCAGTATGCGTGCGACGGCGCGATCCATATGCAAAATACCAAACGGGTCATGGGAATCACGGTCATAATCAGGGGCAAGAAAGTGGTGACGCTCTTCTTTGTCTATAATTCCGCGTTTCGTTAAGAGTAGGTCTGTGAGGGGGTGGAGAGTACCAAATTCGTTCATACGATCCATACTAACATCCCAGAAGTACCCACGACTACCAAACTCTCTTTGGGCTATATATAATGAATATATAATCGCTTATTTATCACCATGTCACTATTTGGAGCAACACGCCCGAAGGGTATTACAAAAGATGAGTTACATTTCGTTCGCGGCGAACTACGGAGCGCACCCATGGGACATGGTGCGGAGAAATTGACCGAATCTCAGGTAGACCACTTGATGGAACTTCTTGAAATGGCGAGTGATGCGGACTCTGCAATTGAGTTACAAAATCATTGGGAGCAGGTAAATAGTGCGGAAGCAATGCAAGTCGAACAGAAAATTGCGAATGATCGTGGAGTACACTATTCCGATGCACAACGTGCGCATGTGCATCGCGTTTTACAAAAGTATCTGGATATCAACAAAGTAAAATCGTTTATATAATATGAATGATTGCTTATTCTGCAATATCATCACTGGCGCAATTCCTTCTGAAAAAGTATTTGAGGACGATGAGGTTTTTGTCTTTCTTGACATCCATCCTGTTGGGAAAGGACATCTTCTTGTGATTTCCAAAGTACACGCCGAAAATATGTTTGACTTGAGTGAAGATACATTTGCAACACTCATGCGTCGCGTGCACATGCTCGTCCCCCACGTGCAGTCGGTAACACATGCCGAGGGTATTAATATTGGTATGAATAATGGCGCCGCTGCGGGTCAGCTTGTTTTCCATGCACACATTCATATCATTCCACGCTTTGTTGGTGACGGGCACAAGCACTGGAGTGCTGTCTCATATGAAGAAGGCGAACAAGCGCTGATGGCCGAAACAA
>JAYSZV010000022.1:0-2465 GCA_043737875.1 Candidatus Lloydbacteria bacterium | reverse complement strand
GCTTGCCCTTCTCTTCGTCGTTGAGCTCTCCCAGAAGCACGATGCGTTCGCCATACTTGGCGAGCCGAGGAGCGATTTCCTTTTCCCAGTAGTCGTTCTCGTGTACTTCACGTTTGCCCGCCAACACGATGGGCACACCGAAGCGCATCGCAGCGTCGATAGCTACGTGGGGTCGCTTCACCGGAGAGAAGCGACCAATCCACGCGACATACGAGCCCGCCTCCATGTCGATGTGACCTGGCCAAACTGCGCCACGCTCAGCACCGTACCTTGGATTGAACTGTTCCACTTCGATAGGGTTGTACACCGTATCGACGTAGTTGAGTTCCGGCTTTGCCCTTCGTTGCGAGTTGCTGATGGAAATGAATTGATGACCAACAACTTGGTCGTACATTTCCGATTCGGCTTGATATCGCATGTCACCGTGGATGGTGGTCACAATGGGGACGTTTGACATTTGACTCGCGGGAATCGCCTGAAAGCCCATGTGGTTCGAAATGATGTGGAGCTGTAGCTTCGCCATCATTTGAAACGCGCGCATCGACACAGGTAGGGTCATCAGTTCGCGCAATGCGACGTCTTCCCTGTACTTCTTCACATTGCGCAGTGCCTCTGGCACAATCGCATGGAGTGTCGAATATTCACGCATTTCCTCCGAATCACCGGAAGCGAAAAGGTGTACTTTCACACCAAGTCCGTGAAGTCCTTTCACGAGCGATCGGATGACGCGTTCCGTCCCTCCGTAGCCGGTGGGGGGAACACTCTCTTGCACGGGTGCAAGAATGCCAACCACAGGGTGGCTGTTTCGAAAGTTCAATGTCTGATGATCAACTAAGGCGAGTGAACGCCCACCCAAGGGAGTTGAAATGCCGAGGCCTTCATGAGAAGACAAGTGAGTTTGTCGCATGTGAATGCTCCTTACGTAGTTACAGAAAGAACGAGAACGTCCCATCATCAAAATCCCCGTCTACCGCACGAATGCAGTACACGGTCGAATTACTTCTGATTATGAGAAACTCTGTTCTGGGAATATCATATACACATTTCCAAACTTTGTCAAGTTTTGCTTACTTCTTACGTTGCACCTCCTCATAGCGGATGGCAAGCACCGACGCCACGGTCCATGCTTGAACCTCCTGTGGAGGTTGTTCAATGCGATTGTCGTTATTGTCACGCGGTCTCTTTATGTCTATTACGCGCACTGAGATTTCTGGAGCATCTGCATCTCCACCCCTAACAAATTCGGGGTATTTTCGAGTAGCCTTAATTGAAGCCATAATTTTTGACTCAAGAAGGTCTGCTTCAGCTACGTATCCGTGATGGCGCATTCCCCTCGCGCACATATACGTGTCCCATAACCAGACAGATCCGTTGTGATACGCGCCCGGAGTGAATCGCACTTCTTTTTTGGAGAGTGTGCGAATGCCACCGGAGTTTTGCATCTCCGCACTCATCAGGGTGGTAAGAACTTTTTTCCTCATGGTTTTAGTTTCTTCATCATCACCGCTGAGCATTCGCGAGGAAAGGAGGTGTCCCATATTTGAGGTACGGATTTTGAGTGTGCGAACATTTCCTGAATCGTCTCTATCGGTACCAAGTGCAAAGTATCCACCTCGCTCATCCTCAGTCCACAGGTGTTTGATGGTGTTTGTGCGTAATTTTTCGGCGATGTCACGAAGAAGCGTGATGCGTGCGGGAGAGCAAAAATCTTCACGCAGATTTACTGGGTGAAGCTGTTCGTACAAATCGGAAGCGCCAAGGAGTGCGTCATATGCATACCCTTGCACCTCTACTGAGGCAATTCCACTTTCGTGATTCGCAAGATCCCCATTGTCATGAAAATATGAGTCATAGGAGTCTTTCCAAACTTGATTTTCGATACCGAGTGGATTGGTACGACAAAACTCGAGAAACCCTTCGTTGTTTCTTCCTGTACGATGAACAATCCATTCAATTGCTTGATTATATGCATGGAGTACGGTCACAGATGAGTTGTTTCTATCAATATACGTCTCAGCGAGAATAGCCCTCCCCTCTTTGATGACATATTCGTTTATAAGTAATACAAAGAGCGCAGTTGCATCCACTGACCCGTAATAGGGAAATACCCAGTTCCGTTTTTCGCGGAGCTCATCACCTATTGCATCCCCTTCCTCTCGGTGCTCGTGCATGATTCGCCCTGGCTCCTCTTCGGACACATTATCCGCACGAACTCCTTGGAGTTTTGCCAATGCGAGGATGGTCGCGTGTGCGAGCTTCGGAAACTCTGGCAAGAGAAAGCGTGAGACGATAAGCGAATCACGCCCAAATAGTGCATCAAAAAGATTAAGCGCAGGGACTCCCTCATTTTCTTCCGTTGCAAGGGCGGCCACCGGTGGTCCATGTTCTCCAACTTCCAAAAGCGAAGGAGACTTTGCGATTTTTATAAGCGCTTGCCCCGCATCGATGAGTACGTCCGGTACTTT
>JAYSZV010000021.1:0-2475 GCA_043737875.1 Candidatus Lloydbacteria bacterium | reverse complement strand
CATCAGAGTACCTTGAGCACCCAAGCAAGGTCTGGAGAAAGTCAGGAATCGCAACACAAACGAAACTTCAATGGTTCCAATTCCCTTCAGGTATTACTTTTGACGGCAAGAAATTTGGAACCACAGAAATATCTAGTGTGTTTAAAGCAAAAGAGGCATTTCTGCCTCCTTTGTCTGCTACTGTGGACCGTACAGGACTCGAACCTGCCACCCCCGCATTGCAAATGCGGTGCTCTACCAGATGAGCTAACGGCCCAATGCGAACAAGCATACACCAGAATACACTTTTTACAAGTGCCTCATTTCCCCTTCAATCACTATCTTAGCGAGGAAGTGCGAGGGTGATAATATGATCGAGGAAATCAGGGAACGTCACTCCACTCGCGTGAAGTGCCTTGGGAAGCAGGGATTCTTCGGTAAGTCCGGGAAGTGTATTGATTTCAAGGACATAAATGCCGTCTGGACTCACGATAAAGTCCGTACGCGAATAGTGGCGTGCGCCTATAGCGGTGTGCGCAAGGAGTGCGAGCTCGCGGAGCTGGTTTAAAGTAGTGAGGCTAAATCGTCCTGGGCATATTTCCATCGATTTTCCGCTGTATTTCGCCTCGTAGTCAAAAAAGTCATTCGCCGTTGGCGGTACAATTTCTATGGGAGATAGTACGAAATGATGACTCCCTTCCCCGCCGTCGATAACGCACACGGTGGCTTCTGTGCCCACAATAACTTCTTCTACCAACACGTCGCCCAAGTGCGATGCCCGCGTGACTGCTTCGATGAGCTCTGGGAGTGTGTGCACAATAGAGGTCGCGACCGAAGACCCTCCACTGACAGGTTTCACAATGCGGGGCATTGCGTTGTTGCGGAATATGGCAAATGCCGAATCATGATGATGCGCATTGCGGGGGATGATGTCGCCACGCGGTACAACTAAGCCTGCATCAACAAAACGCTCCTTTGCCAACCCTTTGTGCATCCCCAACGCAGAAGACAAGGACTGTGAGCCCGTATATGGGATGCCGAATTGCTCGAAGAGTTGCTGTATCTTGCCATCCTCACCATATGCTCCATGAAGCGCGTTCCATGCCACGTCAATTTGTGAACTGATTGAGGCAATGTCTGTCTGTGCTCCATTGATATACCACTCCCCTTGCTTGGTGAGCAGAATGTCGACGGGAATATACTTGTCGGTATTGAGTGAGCGCAGGACGTTTAGCCCCGTCTTGAGCGAGACGTCATATTCGTCACTGGGTCCACCGCGGATGACTCCAACTCTTATTTTTTTCATATGCATAGGACGTCTGCAAATGGCGAACTTCATCGTTACGGGCCCCTGCGACTCGGTCAACGTATATGAATACGTCTTCCTCGCCGCCTTCCCCGTGCCTCGAATTTCAACCATTTGCAGAAGTCCACTCAGTATAACTTAATTTGAAGAAAAGGTTGTTGTGGATGAGATGTTTTTAACGAAGTTTATCGCGCAATGTGCGATGATAGTCGACAGCAAAGCGATGTGACTCGGCATTTGCAATGAGTATTCCTCGTTTATATGACAATGCTATTTCTTTATTACCAAGAATCGCCTTAGGTTTATGTCGCGCATCCTTCACCACACTCACAATGTCATGTTTTCTACCCAATTCTTTCAGCACTTTTTCTGCACGTCGCTTCTGGGCTGTGCCTCCATCGATAACGATGAGATCGGGGCTCGTCCACTCGGGGTGACCGAAGCGACGCATCAAAATTTCTTCTAAATGGAGTGTGTCGTTTGCGCGATCTGGATCAATGCGTATTTTAAACTTACGATACGCGGACTTTTGTGGGACATTATCTTCGACGACAGTCATTACCCCCACCGTGTATTTGCCTGATATGTGCGCAACATCATACGCCTCGATGCGAAAGGGTTTCCTGCTCACGCGCGACGTTTCTTGGGAATGATCGCGCACCTCTTCGCTTATCAGTGACGCATCCTTGATATGATTGAGTGCAAAAATCATGTGCTTGTATTCACCAGCCACCTCAAACTCTAGTTTTTTTGCGTGCTCAAGCATCGCTTTTTTTAGTCGCTTTTCTAATTCTACTTTGCGACCCTGGAAAAATAGATTGATTTCCTGTATGCGGTCACGATAGTCCTTCGCACTTATTTCACCCGTACACACTCCGGGGCAGAGACCAATCTGCCTATTAAAACAAGGTCGGGGCTTTTGAAACTGGCGCACTTCTTCGTCAGGGGCCCCCGCCTCCTCAGTCACCGTATGAGAATACGCCTCTTTCGTCGTCTTCCCCACGCCTCGAATTGCATCCATTTTCACAAGCCCCGATTTATAAGGCTCACAGTTATCACGAAACGGAAAAATGCGACGAATAATCTTCAGTGCTTCTCCAAGATTAGAGCCCTGCGGGAACGGCCCGTACACATATTTATATGCCTTTGAGTCCACCGCTGGCATCATTGTGCGCTCTCGGATGGTCAAC
>JAYSZV010000020.1:0-5937 GCA_043737875.1 Candidatus Lloydbacteria bacterium | reverse complement strand
CCGATGTCGACGCCGACAACCGCATCACTTCCTTTCGGAGGATGCATTTTTGCAAGCAGTTTTTCAAACATTGTCATGCGTACATCATACCATATGCAAAAAACATGAGTGAAGCACTCTTCATGTGGAGAAGGCAGAACTCGTGGAACTGTCCTTGCCGTGATGGCAAAGACAGGTAGACTATGATGTACATGATTTGGGAAGAAATACTCTCATTAATTTTTCCAGAGCGATGCGTGGGCTGCGACCGTGTGGGGAGCGCATTATGCGCCATATGCGAACGCACGATCACCACGAAACCTCAGGCGCTGTCGGGTACAACCGCAGTGCTTTTCGACTACCAACACCCGCTGGTCAAAAAAGCCATATGGGGTCTTAAGTACTACCGCAAGCGCGCCCTCGGCAGATATTTCGGCAACGCACTCTATCGTGAATTTTTTAAACAACTTACGAAAGGCGGAAAAAATGTTCATGAAGAAATAATTTTGCTCCCTGTCCCCGGAAGCAAGAAAGCGATATCCATGCGTGGGTACAACCATGCGTGGGTTATCGCAAGCGCAATAGCAAGCTGTGGCAAGGCTGATGGTATGAACATTACTGTACTGCCAAGCGTGCTTTACAAGAAGAGAGAGAACCTCCAGCAAGTGAAATCGCGCCACAAGGACAAACGCGAACAAAATGTGCTGGATATATTTGGCATACACGGTGGTGAAATATTAGCGGGGAAAACCGTTATTTTAATTGATGACGTGATTACCACGGGCGCCACCATCAATTCCGCAAAGCGTGTCGTCAAAGAATGGAAGCCGAAGCGGGTACTCGCCATTGCCGTAGCACACTAGTGGGTAGGGAGTAGAAAATACAAAACACCCCGAAAAGCCTGGAAAAGGATGGGGGTTTTGAAAAGTAGAGGAAGATGTGCTAAGTTACATGGGCATTCGGAAAAGTCGACACTATATAATATGGAGACGTGACTGAGAGGTCAAAAAAGGATGTAAACACCTCACTCTGCGGGGTGAGTAGAATGTAGAGAGAGTAGAAAAACACAATACAATATGTAGACGAGTCTGAGTGGTCCAAAAAGAATGTAGACACCTCACTCTGCAGGTGAACAAAGGTAGGTGCATGAATAACAACAAAATATCTGGGGACGTGGCTGAGAGGTCCAAGAGAAATACAGACACCTCACTGCGTAGCAGAGACAGACGAGGAAGGAAAAGTGACAACAACATATATGGAGACGTGGCTGAGTGGTCTAAAGCACCTCACTGCTAACGAGGCGTCCTGTTACAGGGACCGAAGGTTCGAATCCTTCCGTCTCCGCTCATACAAAATACCGCCCTTAGGCGGTTATTTTGTTGAGCGGAGACGAGTAAGTGCCGAGATGCACTTACGTGAAGGATTCGAAGCCGTTATCCCATATTTTTGAGCGATGGCTTTGCATCGTGAGAAAATGGGAAACGGGTACTGACGCAGTAGGCGTCGAAATTCCTTCCGTCTCCGCCGAGATTTTTAAGGAGCAATGGCGACTATAAAAATCCAAGTGGGGTTGAGTAATCGCAAGCCCCCACCCTATCAAAATTACCCCAAAGGGCGTATATTTTTACTACGAGTAAAAATAAGACTTTAATTTGCCCTTTTCAAATAAAAACACCTTAACCCAAAGCCCATGTCACACATCTACACAAAAGGAATCTCCAAGCTCTTCGTGATGCTCATCACTGCCCTCATTGCGATCATTGCGCTCTCTTACTTCTTGATCGCCAAAGAACAGCTCTTTGGCGAAACAGCCAACGGGACTCCGATAGAAACTGTTCCACCAAACTTCACGACCATCCCCTCCGCTGGGGTTACGGTGAGTTTGGCCGCCACCACAACCGCATCTTCTACTTTAGAAATTGCTTCCACGACGCCTTACTAGCTTTGCTTCATCGCGTAATTAAAAAGACCGCACAGCGGTCTTTTTTATTTCGCCCGATATTCCTTTTACTCCACGTTGTATCCCATCATCATTCCTGAGTGGAGATGCTCCGAGATGTGGCAGTGTGCCATCCATGTTCCCGGATTTGTCGCTTCAATGAGGATATCGACGACATCTCCACCTCTTAGTTGAGTAGTGTCTTTCCAGACCATGTTGTCATTCGGGACGCCATTGGTTGCGAGTACGAGAAAGCGATTGCCGTGGACGTGGAATGGGTGTTGCATGGGGTGTGCGGAATCATTGTCATTGGTGATGCGCACCTTGGTCATGGCCCCCTTCTTGAGCTTCCACAATATATCCATGTTCTCTTTACCCGTCTGCTCATCACGAATAATCCACTTGGTTGTATCTGACGTAGAAAATGTATTCATGTCACCCATTGCATCGTCCCACTCAATCGGTGTCGTTGCCTGCGCTGTTGCGCTGGTTGTATTTGCTTCTTCAGCCGAGGCCAGAGGAGCATGCGTACTTGAATGATTCATCCCACCCATGCTTCCCCCGCCCATCTGCGACATTATCTTATTCATATCGACATTTACCGTAAAGCGAATTTTTTGGTCTGGTGCCTTTGCAAGATACTTTCTTGCATCACGAAACTGTGCGCCCCACTCCATATCTTCGCGCAACACCGGATACGTCAGACTTGCATTGTTTACGGCTTCGCCACTCATGGCAAATTGTCCAAGCGGATACACTTTTCCGGGGGTGCGGTTCTCTATCGCGTAGTTCCCGGCGGAGGGGAAATATACATCAACAACGACGCGCTCAGAAGGGGCCACGACTACTCCATCGACAAAGGTCTCCTTCTCATATTTTCCGCTGTCTCCTCCCACAAGTTTCATTTTTGCACCCGCAATAACAAAATTAAATGTGCGCACTGAGGCACTATTAAGAATATAGAGTCGTCGCACTTCTCCCGTCGCTCCAGTGAGTGTGGGCATCAGTTGTGCATTCACGAGCTGTGTATTTCCAAAACGACCCATGAGCGCGTGGGTGACATATTTCCTACTGAACGGTGCGATATCACCTTTTTCGAGAAGCACATCACCAAGCACAATCGTTTCCTCGCGATCAGCGTCTCCCCAATATGTTGAATCTTTGGGTGCCACTACAAATGTGCCATAGAGCCCCATGGGTTGCTGTATGTCTTCGCGTACATGCGGGTGATACCAAAAGACTCCCGGGTCAGGAAATGCGAGCTGGTAGTCAAATGTTTCTCCAGGTTCCATTTCTTTTTGCACCAATTGCGAACCGTCAAAACGATAATCCAAACGCAATCCGTGCGGATGAAGCAGTGTCTTCATGTCGGTGTTGTTCACAAAGTTAATCGTCGCAACGGAACCTTCCGCAATATGAAAATCGGGTCCGGGAATCATGCCATTATATGCAAGCATTTTTATCTTTCTTCCACTCCCAGTGATATCTTTCATGACATATCCGGCGCGGAGTTCGTATGTTTCACCATTCCGTAAATTCACAATTTGCGTTGGTACTGCGTCAGGAATCGCACTCCCCATATCTTCATTAGGCTTGGTGCCGTTACTCCAATATGCAAAGCCTCCGAACACGAGAACCATTGCGATGATAAACAAAAAAGATTTATGGTGCATGATAAAAAATGGATGAATAATTGCTTTCTCTATTATAACAAAACTTTGTGAAATATACGTTACACTTTTTACAATAAAAAAATACGCATGTGGAGCATGCGTATTCGTAGACTACGAGTGACGTCGGATACTTTTAATCAGTCCAAAAAACTGAAACACCCTAATGTAGAGCCAGCCGATATCGAATTCGTACCATTTGGACGAAAGTTTTGGAGAGAGCTCATTCGCATGGTGATTGTTGTGGAGCTCCTCTCCACCAATCAAAATGCCCCAAGGGAGAATGTTGCGTGACGAATCGACAACGCCCGTTATGCGATGATAACTCTCAACGTTCCGATATCCAACGAAATGTCCGACGCCGTTGATTATCCCCGCAGCGAAAACGGGAATCCAGATTACCTGCACGAGCCAGATGAGCGAACCTGCGATGACGCCGAAGCAGATAATGTTGATAAGCATCATCACAATAATTCCACACTTGGGAAACCGCGCGTACAAATTCCTCTCTATCCAATCGTTCGGTGTTCCAGCGCCGTGTTTTTCCATCGTCTCACTGATGTGGGATTCTCGAACATACTGTCTAACTCCGCGCCATAGCACCCACCAGCACATGTAAAGTGCGCGCTTTGCTCGACCCTCAATTCCACGAAGCCAAATGATTGGACTATGCGGGTCGTCTTCCATTTCACATTTGGCGTGATGCTTCCGATGGATTGCCACCCATTCACGAGTGACCATTCCGGTCGAGAGCCACAGCCAGAGACGATAAAAATGAGAAAGAACAAACCCGAGTTCGAGAGAGCGGTGCGCTTGTGCGCGATGCAAATAAATAGTCACCCCAGTAATAGTGATATGGGTGAAGACGAGCGCCACCAACACATACCCCCAAATGGAGAGCGAGAATATTCCTGTAGGAAAATTCATAGGACTCCTTTCAATATAACAATGTACGAAACTGGTGCGAGTATAGCAAAAGCAGCCCCATGTGACACCTTCCCCCTATTTGCGTATGATTGGTGGAATGTCGAAACTTCCCATGAATCCCAGTGACCTTATCACGCAACACTTTCGACTTGTTGAAACACAGAAAAAGGCACTCGAGCGACTCCATCTTCACACCCTCCTCGACCTTCTCTATCACCTCCCTGTTCGGCACATCGATGCAGGCAAGTCATCGGCCATCGAGCTCGCAGAAGACGGTGAGCGCGTCACGTTGTATGGTCAAATTGAAAAAACGGGGACCAAGAAATCTTTTCGTGGCGGCGTGCCCATGGGTGAGGCCGTGATACGCGACAAGACAGGGCGCATGAAGCTCGTGTGGTTCAATCAGGCGTACATGGCAAAAATGGTCACGCAGGGAGATTTTGTGCGCGCCTCAGGCACCGTGAAGAAGCGCGGTGCAACCGTCACTCTCGTGAATCCTGAGCTGGAGAAAATTCCCGAGCTTCCACGCGACACGGGACCATCACTCTTTGGCGAAGGAGGCATCGACCCCGAAGATCGCTTTCTCCCTGTATACCCCGAATCAAAAGGCATCACCTCGCGCTGGTTTTATCATACGATACGCAAAGTCAGCGCGAGTGGGATGCTCGAGCAACTTTCCGACCCACTACCAGACGCGGTGCGTACGCGTTACAATCTTCCCTCGCTTGCCACCTCACTCATATGGCTCCATGCGCCACGCGATGAGAAGCATGCTATGTCTGCGCGAAAACGCTTCGCATTTGAGGAAATATTTTTTATTCAGCTCGAGCGTCAGCAAGCACGCATGCTCTACGAACAAAATCCTACGTTTCTTATCACCCCCGACAGAGCAAAAGTTGCCGAGTTTGTGGAGCAACTTGGCTTCCCGCTCACTGACGCACAACAACGCGCGATTGATACAATATTCACCGATTTTGCGTCTTCACGCGCCATGCTCCGTCTCCTTGAGGGCGACGTAGGCAGTGGCAAGACTGCGGTTGCGGCCGCAACGACGTACGCCACTGTGACGACGCGCCCGCAAGGACAGAGCTTTGGCGCACTACAAGTTGCATATATGTGCCCAACGGAAATCCTCGCCACCCAGCACTTTGAATCATTCATCAAATACTTTATCGGCACAGGAATGAACATCGGACTCATCACCGGGAGCGGATGTCGCAAGTTCCCGTCGAAGGTAAGTAGCGGAGGATGGACGGATATTTCACGCACACAATTTTTGAAATGGGTGGCCAACGGGGAGATTCCTATTGTCATTGGTACGCATGCGCTTATTCAAAAAAGCATAAAATGGAAGCACCTCGCCTATGTCATCATCGACGAACAGCACCGCTTCGGCACCAAGCAACGCGCCAAGCTCGTACA
>JAYSZV010000019.1:0-5942 GCA_043737875.1 Candidatus Lloydbacteria bacterium | reverse complement strand
TCGGCGTTGCACTCAAGAAAAATATTGAAAATTGTTGGTGGAAGATGTTTGTTGATAATCGTGAGGATATGTATGGGGTTGACGCGGCAATCCTTATGAACCCAAATGCGTGGGTGGCATCCGGACACGTAGGAGGATTCTCCGACCCACTCGTCGAATGCACAAAATGCAAGCGTCGTTTTCGTTCGGACCACCTCGCCGACAAGACGAAATGTCCTGAGTGTGGAGGCACGCTCGGAGATGAACGCCAATTCAACATGATGTTTAAGACGCAGGTTGGTGCAATGGAGGACGCAGGGAGTACGGTCTACCTACGCCCCGAAACTGCAGGTGGTATGTTCGTGAACTACAAGAATGTCGTGGATTCATTCCATCCGCGACTACCATTTGGTCTCGCGCAGATAGGTAAAGCATTTAGAAATGAAATCGCTCCCCGCGACTTTATTTTCCGTGTTCGCGAGCTCGAGATGATGGAAATAGAATATTTTGTTCGTCCCGAGACATGGGAGGAGCACTTCGAGCATTGGCGTAAAGAAATGTGGATGTTTGCTGAGGCTATTGGACTTTCAAAGGAACACGTTCACGAGCTCGAGGTTGCAGGCACTGACCTCGCACACTACTCGAAGCGCACAATAGATTTCGAGTACGATTTCCCGATGGGACGAAAAGAATTATGGGGACTTGCCTACCGTACCGACTTCGACCTAAGAAGTCATCAAGAGGGAAGCAAGGTCAATCTCGAATATTTCGATGAAGAGAAAAAAGAAAAGTTTTTGCCTCACGTCATCGAGCCCTCCTCCGGTATCGGTCGCACCATGCTCGCTGTGCTTGTGAACGCATACACGGAGGACGAAATGGGGGGAGAGAAGCGTGTGTACTTGAAACTCAATGCACAAATGGCACCAACGCTTGTCGCCGTCTTTCCACTCCTCAAAAATAAGCCTGAACTTGTCGCAAAAGCACGAGAAATCCACGGCATGTTGAAACGTGCACTGGGTCGCGTCGCGTTTGATGACAACGGCAATATAGGCAAGCGCTACCGCAGACAAGACGAAATAGGTACTCCGTGGTGTCTCACTATAGATTTCGATACTCTTGGTGAGAATCCCGACCAAAAAGACACCGTGACTCTCCGCAATCGTGATACAGGTACACAAGAGCGCGTTCCACTCGCCGAGCTCATTTCTCGCCTTTCATAGAGCCGTGGAACCCTAACCGAACATTTTTCAAACCCGCATTTTGGGTTTGTGATAAAATGAATGCATGTATATCGTCCTCTCAGGAACACATGGTATTGGCAAAACCACACTCGCAAAGCGCCTCGCAGAAGAGCTTGGTGCGGTGCACCTGACGGAGTCGATTGATGAAGCTATACCCCCACCTCCTCTTGGTGTGAATGGGAATGCACTACTCTCAGAGCTTTGGTTTGTGCGACAGATGATACTCAAAGAGGCACAGATGAAAGATGCAAAAAAGATTTACGTCAGTGATCGTGGCTGGGCAGATATTTCTGCATATGCCAATGTGCTCCTCGATGAACACGCGCGTAATATATTCCGCTCAGTCTATGACCATCTCCCCAAACAACTTCCCGATGTGCACATTATCGTTGACGCACCTATCGACGTGGTCACGTCACGCATTCGCGCGCGCAACCGTACCACTGCCGTGGAGTGGAATGAATTTGATATCGATTTTTTGCAAAACGTGATGAATGAATTCACGAAATTTCATTCTGCCTATAAAGATCTCCGCCCAGTCCATCTCCTAGATGTGAGCGGGAGCGTCGAAGAAAATCTGAAGTCTGCAGTCGAATTAGTTCGCCCACATCTTTCACCACGTTAAAAAACACATTTTACAATAGCGTCACATGAAACAAATGTTCTCACAATTTTCGGCACTCCCTTCACGAGTGAAGTCGATGCTGTACTTGCATTGGATATATACGTTTGTCGGAATACTGACGGGAATGTTTGTGCACATCTATCTCTATCAACGATTTGATAGTGTTACGTTCAATATTATTGCGCAAATAATGTGGTATGTGGGATGCGCGCTAGGGTTCAGTCTCATCGGAACAATAGTCTCGTGGTACCGCCTTAATATCAAGTGGGGCTACTTGTGGGCGTTTGTCATTACTGCGCTCGGCTTCCCGATTCTTTTTGGGAACGTAGGCACCTATGATGCGCTTATTTTTATGTTTATCAATGGGATGGGATTAGGACTCTATTATTTGACCCTCCATACATTTGAACTTACTGAAACGCGCAATCACGAGCGTGATTTCTATTCCTCAGTACTATCTGCGGGCGACCAAATTGTCAGCCTCGCGGCCCCAGCATGTGCAACACTCCTTTTTTATCTCTCGGAAGACGTATTACAGTGGGACACATTCACACTATTATTTTTAGTGGCCCCGCTCATCTATTTGTCCGGTATTCCCGTCTTTCGCACCATTCCCGCTTATCGCCCTCGGCCTCTCGACTGGTCTGACGTTAAGCATTTTGTCTCTGACCGTAGGAATCGTCGCGCGCAAGTGTACCTCTTTGCAAGTTCTGCAATTTTTGCGCTCACGACGGTCACCCTGCCTATTGTGACGATTATGTTTCTCGGTGGAGTAAAAGAAGTGGGCATATTCAGTACCATCTTTGCTGCACTCTCTGTGATTGCGCTTCTTGTGCTTTCGCGATACCGCCATACGGGAAGACGCATGCAGTTTTTATTTTGGACATGTATCGCCACTGCATTTACCGCACTCATCTTGGTGGTGCGATTTGATTTTGTGGGATTCATCGTATTCTCGCTCCTCTCTGTGATTCTTAATCCATTAGTCCGAGTATCTGCTCATGTTATCGATTTGGACACGATGGAAACACTGGCGCCCGAGGGTAAAGATTTTTTCCCTACGATGATTTTGCGTGACGCTGCGTTCGGCATCTGGAGAGTGCTCGCACTAGTGGCATTTTTTGGACTCACACAGTTCGTCGGTGAAGGGGATGGAGCTGTGCGCGTGAGCATCGCCACAATTGCCATTTCATCCATACTACTTTGGGTAGGCGCACGAATGATATATCAAAAGTCCTAGGATAACAGAATGTTATAAAGCGGTTTTTTGAAAAAGCACGGCCATGTTATACTCCTTGCTATGAAAAAACCGACAACCAAAACACTCTCCAACGGGATGAAAGTCCTCCTCGTGCCGATAAAAGATCAGCGCACCGCTACCGTTCTTGTGCTTGTTGAAACAGGTTCAAAATACGAAACTAAAGAAAAAAACGGAATTTCTCACTTTTTAGAGCACATGTGTTTCAAGGGTACGTCCAGTCGACCCAATCAGCTCGTCATCAGTCGCGAGCTCGACAGCATGGGCGCAGAATACAATGCATTTACGGGTCATGAATATACTGGCTACTACACAAAGGTCGCGAGCACACATTTGACGAAGGCGCTCGATCTTATCTCCGATGTGTACTGCAACTCATTATTTAAAGAAGAGGATATACAGGCAGAGAAGGGGGCAATTGTCGGCGAGATTGATATGTACGAAGACATGCCGATGCGCAAAGTCTCGGATTTATTTATGAAACTCGTGTACGGCGACCAACCCGCAGGATGGGAAATTGCTGGACCGAAGGCACTCGTGACGACATTTACCCGTGCCGACTTCATGGCGTATCGCACCATGCATTACGTGCCGTCGGCAACGACGGTGGTCATTGCGGGAAAGTTCGACGTAAAGAAAACCGAAGCACTCGTGAAAAAACATTTCGCCTCGCTCACAAAATCTAAAAAACATGCAAAAAAGAAGGTGGATGATGCGCAGTCAAAGCCCGGCGTGCTCGTGCAGTTTAAAGAGTCGGATCAGACCCATCTCATTATGGGTGTGCGAAGTTATGCACTTTCGCACAAGTCATACCCTATCCTTGGCGTAATGTCCGCGGTACTCGGGGGAGGCATGAGCTCGCGATTGTTTCAGAAGGTCCGCACAGAAATGGGACTCGGCTACTATGTGCGCGCGGCGAATGATTCGTTCACTGACCACGGCATCTTTGCCGCATCCGCTGGGGTAGTGAATGAGCGTGCAGTCGAGGCAGTCGAGGCAATCTTGGCCGAGTTTAAAAATCTTCGGAACGACCTCATACCTGCACTGGAGCTACAGAAGGCAAAGGACATGATTGCAGGAAGGCTCATGCTCGGACTCGAGTCCTCTGATGAAATCGCAGAGTTTTTTGGTTTTCAAGAGGTTCTGAAAAAGAAGCTTGCTACACCAGAAGAGCTTCTCCTGCGCATGAATAAGGTTACCGCCAAGGACATCCAGCGTGTCGCTCGGGAGATATTTACTTCGGAGCGCCTCAATCTCGCACTTATTGGTCCATGGAAGGACGGAAAGGCATTTGAGAAAATTTTGAAGTTGTAGCCTCACATAACGCATGGTCTGGGTACCGCGCTTCATTTTCTCCTCACGAGTCTCATGTGTTACTATGAAAGCAGTGAAAAAAAGTGATGAAACGCGAATCCGCATCGACATATCGACCAGCACGATGGTGCGGGCACTCCTTGTGGGCGTCGCCTTTGCATTATTTTGGTTTCTTAGAGACGTCGTGCTCATTGTCCTCACTTCCATCGTGCTTGCCTCCGCCGTCGAGCCCGCCGTACATTTTTTCTCCGTACGGAAATTTCCGTTCCTCGGGAGGAATATTCCCCGCCTTTTGGCACTGGTAATGGTGTACGGCTTGGGTGCCCTCTCCATTATTGGAATAATATTCTTCTTCGTGCCCGCAATAATTGCAGACGTAAGCCAGCTTATCCGTATGTTGCCATCTGCGTTTGATCTCTCGAGTTTTATGGGCTCCAGTGCCAGTGTCGCGACGACGGACGTAACGACAAGCGCCATTCTCCCTCATGCAACAGCGCTCCAAAAGGGCATGCTTGAGAGCGCCAACGTTCTCGATATCTTTAAAGCGAGTATTGAAAACGACGGAGCCCTCAAAACCATAAGTGCATTTTTTGGTGGATTTATTTCATTTATATTCATTGTTGTATTGTCCTTCTACTTTTCTGCTCAAGAGCGCGGTATCGAAAGTTTTTTACGTCTCATCACTCCCGTCAAATCACGCGCCTCCGTTGTTGACTTATGGAAGCGCTCACAAGAAAAAATAGGACTATGGGCACAAGGTCAACTCATCCTCGGAGTCGTCATCGGTGTACTCGTTTTTCTCATCATGACGATTCTCGGAATTCCGTCTGCGCTTTTCTTGGCAATCATTGCCATGATGTTCGAACTCATTCCTGTGTTCGGTCCGATCCTTGCGGCCGTACCCGCTGTTTCACTTGCATTCATGAATGGCATCAATCCACTCGCCAGCGCCTTAGCTGTGGCTCCAGGGGTGAATGCAGGACTCATCGTAATTGCTATTTACTTCTTTATCCAGCAAGTGGAAAGCCATGTGATTTATCCGGAGGTTGTGCGCAAAATTGTCGGTATTCCTCCTGTCCTCGTGATATTGGCGCTCATCATTGGCGCAAAAATGGCAGGGTTCCTCGGTATTATTTTGGCAGTGCCTATTACGGCGGTGCTCATGGAATTTTTGAACGATGTGGCTAAAGAGCGCAAGATTTTCGAAGACAATTAATGCTTCCATTTCTGGCGCACTTCAGATTTTTTACACCAAAAGGTTCGGAGGACATATCGCTCATATGCCCTCTCGAACACTCTTGGTGTAAAAAATCTGAAATTGCATCCAGAAAGTGAAAGCATTACACTGGGTGTTCTAACATGTTGCAAAATAGGGTTTTCCTAAGTACGATTCCATTTATGGCAAACGATAAGCATATCTATATTACGACGACGCTTCCTTACGTGAATGCTGACCCACATGTGGGTTTCGCGATGGAAATCATTCGTGCCGACGCGCTCGCACGGTACTACCGCTCGAAGGGCA
>JAYSZV010000018.1:0-5978 GCA_043737875.1 Candidatus Lloydbacteria bacterium | reverse complement strand
TTGGCACCTTCCTTGCGAGGCTTCTGGTGCTTCTTTCTCATGTTGAGACCTTCCACAACGGCGCGGCCATCCTTGGGCATCATGCGCACTATCTTGCCCTTCTTGCCTTTGTCGTCACCGGTGAGCAACACTACTGTATCTCCTTTTTTGATATGCATATAAGTAGTTGATTATACGACCTCGGGCGCCAAGGAAATAATTTTTTGAAATCCCTTCTCAGAGATTTCGCGAGGGATAGGACCGAAGACACGTCCAGCACGTGGCTCGTTCTTGGCATCAATCAAGACAACGGCGTTCTCATCGAAGCGAATGTATGAACCATCACGACGACGAAATGCATTCGCAACGCGAACGACGACAGCGCGACACACTTCACCCTTCTTCACACCCTTACGTGGCTCTGCAGTCTGGACCGAGAGCACGACAAGGTCACCGAGGCCAGCGTAGCGCTTCTTTGAACCGCCCAAGACCTTGAAGATGCGTCCGACTTTACCTCCGGAGTTATCAGCAATTTTTACTATTGTACGTGGTTGTATCATATATTTGTCTGATTAGTCTGCCCCACGAGTCTTTAGGTACTGCTCGACATCCTGCGTTCCGACCTTTTCAATCGCAGTAAATGCCTTGTGACGCGAGAGTGGTGCGCATGCTTCGATGCGTACTTTGTCGCCCACCTTGAACTCGTTCTTTGCGTCGTGCACCTTATAGCGCTTGTGCTGTTTGATGTACTTCTTGTACTTCGGATGCTGTTCGTAGCGCGTAACCAAGACGACGCGTGTTTTGTCCATCTTGTCTGAGACAACAACGCCGACCATCGACTGCTTCTTTGTTTGTATTGTTTTGGTTTCCATAGTCGTCATGATTAATTTGCGTTACGCGACACAATCTCGGTCAGCATGCGCGCAACGGCCTTCTTGGCATTGCCACCTGCTTTCAAATTCTTGACCTTTCCTCCGGTGATGTCAAAGCGGAACTGCTTGACCTCCGCGCGCTTCTCGGCGAGCGCCTTCTCCACTTCTTTGTCCGACATTTTACGAATTTCTGTGATTTTCATAGTTGTGGTATTTAGGAGGCGACAATATCGCGAGTGACCATGCGTGTTCGGACCGCGACCTTCGATCCTGCTTTTCTAATAGCTTCTTTTGCTTGTGCAAATGTGACACCGTCAATCTCAAAAAGGATTCGGCCGGGGAGAATCTGTACCACGAAACCCGCGGGGTCTCCTTTGCCTTTACCCATTGGTACCTCTGCACCCTTCTGTGTGAATGGCCTATCAGGGAATACGCGAATCCATACGCGACCCGTCTTGCCTACGTTGCGTGAAAGCACGCGGCGCGCCGCTTCAATCTGGTTGGAAGTAATGCGTGACTCTGTCTCTGCTTTAATTCCGTATGCTCCATACGCGAGTGTTGTACCGCGCGACTCTGTGCGATTGTTCTTGCGGTTCCAGCGATCGGACTGCCACTTACGATGTTTTACTTTTTTTGGAAATAACATAAGCCTATGTTGAAATTAGGAGCGGACTTCCGCTTGTGCGCGGGGTGCGACTGCGGCTTTCGGCTTTTCAGCGAAAACTTCACCCTTGTAAATCCACACTTGAATACCTATAACACCGTAAGGAAGATAGGCTTTCTCACGAGCAAAGTCCACATCTGCACGAATTGTCTGAAGTGGAATATTTCCGGCCTTCACAAATTCTCGGCGAGACATATCTGCTCCACCTAATCGTCCCGAAAGTTCGATGCGCGCTCCTTTGACATCACGATTCGCCATCACTTTCTCAAGCATCTGCTTGATAACGCGCTTGAAAGGCATACGCTTCTCGAGGCCTTCTGCAACCATTTGTCCGACGATAGCAGCGTTGCCTTCTGGGCTGCGCACTTCTTCGATTTCGATTTTCACATCTTTTGGATGCTTCATCTTCCAGCGAGCGAGCTTTGAAAGGACATCTGCCTTGAGCTTTGTTGCGCCTTCTCCACTGCGACCGATGATGAGTCCTGGGCGCGCAGTCTTGATGAGGATTTTCCACATCTTGTCGTTGCGCTCCATGACAATGTCGGCGACGTGTGAACCGCGAAGCTTCTTCTCGAGAAACTCACGGAGCAAAATGTCTCCCTTTAAATACTCTTGATACTGACCACGATCAGCGAACCAGCGTGACTTCCAATCACGGAGGATTCCTAGCCGATGTGCATATGGATGTACATGATGTGACATAGGTTATGAATTACTTCGCCTCAGTGGCTACTTCTTTTTTAGTAACGGCCTTCTTCGTTGTGGGAGTGGCTGTCTTTGCCTTTCCAGCCTTTGCGGCTACTTTGGCGTCCCTTCTGATTGTCTTCGGGGTGACCTCTGGTGTGTCCGTAAGCGTCACAACGATATGACTCGTGTGCTTATGGATTGGGAATGCGCGACCTTGTGCGCGAGGGCGAGAGCGCTTGAGCACTGGTCCTTTGTCGACACGGATACCCTTAACCGTGAGCGACTTTTCGTCGATACCCTGCGCTTTCGCGTTCGCGACCGCAGAGAGTACGAGTTTATGAAATACGGGCGCGACGCGCTTGGTGCGATGCGTGAGTTCGAGCAGGGCCGTTTCAACGGTCATACCCTTAAGCAGGGTAGCAACCAGTCGCACCTTGCGAGGCGCCTGACGATACTGAGAGAGTTTGGCTGTAATTTCCATAATAATTGAAGATTATTTCTTCTTTGCTGCATCAGCGCCTTTTGCTGCCTTTGCTGCAGAGATTTCTGCTTCCTTCTGCTTCGCTTCGAGGTCCTTCTGCATTTTTCCACCGTGGCGATGGAATTTGCGCGTTGAAGAGAATTCTCCAAGACGATGTCCGACCATTTCTTCGTTTACTTTTACCTCGATGAATTCGCGTCCATTGTGCACACCAAAGGTATATCCAACCATTTCTGGGGATATTTGGGATGCGCGCGCCCACGTCTTCACCACTCCAGCTACATCTGGCTTCTTTCCCTCAATTTTCTTGAGGAGCTTCTCGTATATATACGGTCCTTTCTTTAGTGATCTTGTCATATTTTTATAAAGGGTTTCTAACCTATTTACGATTTTTCGATATAGAATTCCCAACGCCCCTGATCCTCCCACGGCGTAGAGTGAAACTATTTGAAATACCTTGGCTTAGATACTACTTAAACAACCGAGCAAAGTCAAACATTGGTCAAAATTGGCTACAAAACTACAATAATATGTTGAAAAATATAGCTTTTCAAAATCTCTTTCAAATTTTTGACTGCAAAATTTGTCAAGGTTAAACCTTGACAAATTTGGATCAAAAAAACCAGCGTTGTGCTGGTTTTTGCTGTTATCGCAGTTTTTTTCAGTATTTACTGCTTTTTATTCCACCCGGAAAATTGACGTACCAAGTGATGCCCTGCTTAGGTTTTTCATACATGAGGCAATGCGGGGTCTTTGATTTGCTTAATCTTCCCATCCCCAACATGAGCAAACATGGGTGGAAAATCAATGGGCTCAGTAAGGATTACCGCATACTGCCTAGCGCCAAATGGTATCCACTGATGCGCACATTCCTCCAGATATACCCTATTGCCATAACGATGGGCGACAAAAAAATCTCGTCTGGGAAGGTCTGAAAGTCCAATTGGTTGCCCCAGTGCGACGTGGGTTGCAGTAAGCTGAACAACTACTAGCGCCAACAAGGAGAATATTGCCCAAAGTGCTAGCCAAAAAAAACCTTTGTGACCCTCTTTAATAATGAAACCTACAAAAGGCATAAATAGACCCATAATCAGAAATACAATCGCCATCACCCAGGCGTTAATTACTCGCTTGCTTGATTTAATCATGACAATTCCCAAAGCAATATCTCATCGCACAATAATGCTTAGTAGAGGAATGTCAACAATTATCAGATTTAATTTAGCTTGACTTATTTATTATAATAGTGTATTATATTTTTAGACGTTGGCATTTCGCTGACAACCATGGAGTTCCACGTGAAATGGTTCACTTTTGTAGAATACTGGCGCCTCATCACCACAAGACGCCTTACTTACTCTGGCCTCGACCTCAGCAAGTACGCTGAGGAGCTCGGGGATGGGATACGATTCTGGGTAACCACCCTCGTCGGAGTTCTTGTTTTAGGTTTCCTACTCTTCGTGTTCGGAGTAAATCTTCTGGGCGTCTTTGCCCCTATCGCTTTTGCCATCGGGTGCCTGATAGTCATGACACTCGGCTACTTGGTCGGTGGGTTCTTTTCTCGAGGGTTCAGCCCCCACAGCGTCCTTGTGCTTGCAATGAAGAACGCGCTACGCCGATGATTGTTCCCCATCACCCCCGACCCTAAAAATTCGGGGGTGCTTTTTTTGAACCACAGGAAAATGTATTTGCGCGTTCACAACCCAGCGGATATTAGTGTTTCCTGTGAATAACTCTTCCGATAATTTTATGAATCAAAGTTGTAAAGGTTAAACCTTGACAAATTTGGGTCAAAAAAACCAGCTTTGTGCTGGTTTTTGTTACAAATTTTGGGTTCGTATGCAGATCTTGCGTAAAAGTAGTTTTTTCTACACCGCCATTCTTTTCTTCCTTCGATTAGACAAAGTCGGATTTTCGATTTTTCTAATCTTTCCATTGCCCACGTGAGCAAATATCTGAGGAAAATCAATGGGTTCCGTCACTATTACTGCATATTGTCGGGGTCCAGTACATAGCGATTAAAGAAAAATTTTGATTCTATTTGTTTGGTGACGAAATACTCATCAAATAAAAACCACCCAGGAGGGGTGGTGGAGTTCTTTGGCGTGCTATGCAAAGTGGAGTGCGCGTTTGTAGTATTCAGGAATGCGAGACAGGGCATATTCATTATTACCCCATCTCTGTAGTCCCAGTAGGAACAAATGACCTTTCCAATATTCGGACACGCTCGTGCGCTCGATATCCTGTGGGAGCATTCCATCGAGTCGGATATTGTCGGCAATCTTGAGGACTTGGTCCACGTCCGTAAACGGTGAGGATTGTTCCGCCATTCGAGGTACCACTACTCCCTGCTCATCCATATTTGCGCTATTGATGACCGCATCAACTACCTGCTCCTCATCGAGGTAATAGTGAAAGGATGTGGACATGTGTCGATAAAGTCCGGGTAGTAGATTGAGCTCGACGCATACTGCTTCGTGAAGGAACATAAGTGCAAAGAGGTCATATGGCATTACCATGCACGCAGACTGCGAGCGCATGTGCGATACCATATCGAGACGGCCAGCGCGGTAAAGGAACTGAACTGACAAGAGGCACGGGATATCGCGCGAGTTTGAGGATGAATCCCGAGGTTGCGCAACAACCGCTACTGCACGACGTGACGTAGCGTCAATCCTGAGGCGGTCTATGACTTTCGCCACTTGATTGATACGGCATCCATGAAACAGTCGTCTACCATATGCACCATACAATGAGAGCCCATCATCAGAAAAGTTTTTTCCTCGTTCGTTATAATATGCGATGAAATTCAAATCATCTCTTCCCGAGAGAATCCACAATGCATTTGCGACCGCGAAGATGGGGTTCGTTTTTCGCCCACTCATTACCACGAGACGTTCTGCGGGGTCACAAATGGCGAACTGATAACACAAATGTTCACGCATCATTCTCTGCTTCGTGCCAAAGTGTGAGCCTGGTGAAGACGGATCTCGCGACGAAGGTGCTATTGTGCCATCACGGTGGAGCTCAACGACCCCACGATAAAATGCCTCTGTTGCACTTACGTATACCTGCATACAAACACTCCTCTTAATCTATCTCCGCTCGATACTACAGACTGGGGTAAATTTTGCAACAAAAAAACCGGCCATGTGGCCGGTTGTGGGTTACTGCTGAAGGCGTACGCGCTCCTCCATGAGATTGGCGCGAGCATACTCTTCATGTGAAGCGCGAAAACGTGGAGTGAGAAAAATTGTTGGCTCTAAAAGTAGCGGGTCAAGAAACTTGTCCGTGC
>JAYSZV010000017.1:0-13106 GCA_043737875.1 Candidatus Lloydbacteria bacterium | reverse complement strand
TGTGCGTACTCGCTGCAGTTCCGTTCGGGATACCGATACCCCAATAAATATCTTTGAAGAATGACGAAGTAGATGTCGGCTTGGTAACTCCGAGCGCGTACGGCGTTGTGGTATTCGAATTCGTGAGCAGATTACACAATGCACATCCCGAATACGTGAATGTCGTAGTCGCGTACTTTTGCTTATCGGGCGCAATGACACTTCCGCCCGCGACGAGCCCTGGGCCATTGCCATATATGCGTGTATTGAGTATTTTATTTCCCGTATTCGTCACTGAGGTCGTGGAAACAGTTGGCCCCGTATCTCCACCTACGGGGAGTGAGCCGTAATCGATGAGTGATGGAATACTGATAGCGGAGAGCGTAAATAATTCTTGTGACGAGGAGCTCGTGTCATACGAATTCGACGTATCCCACGCACTGAGTATCGCCTGCCAATTGTCCGCAGAGAAGATACTGCCTACGTCAGTAGGATCAGCAAAATAGTACATTGGCGCCGTACAAGAGACAGTACAAGAATTACCCGCACACGCAGAGAACACGCAAGACGAGGTTCCTATTTGATAACAATTATTTCGATCAGCAGTACAAAGACCAGCTCCAGACACACTCTGTCGATAGAATGTAGAAGTTGCCGCAAGGATATCTGCATAACCATTAAAATCTGAAACCGTTCCCGTCGCCATTATTGATGTCGTTGTTCCTTCTGTGAGTGCGATATTGTTATTTCCGTTGAATGAGAAATTCGAAATTACGGGGCGATGAAGCATGCTTACTTCTGCAACTTTCGTGTAGTTATCGAGCTCAGTTGCTCCCTTGGTGGCACGGAAACAATATGCGTTTGCGCTTGCAAAAGCAGTCATTTGGAAATTGTATTCTACTTCCGTGGACTGCCCTGATGCGAGCGAAATCGCGCCCGTATTATTTGATGGATCTTCCATGATTTGTCCATAGGTGAACGTTTGACCCGAAGGAATCGTGAGCAGTTGGGTGGTCGAAGCCCTGTCGGTAAACTGGGTTGATGTCTTCATGCATGCGGGGCTTGACCCACATCCGGCGCCACTTGTGGTGGTTACGTCCGCGTACGAACCTGTTGGTACTGATTCACAGTTCGGATAAGTCGACTTGGAAGCCACTTGGAGCCTTAAATTTAGCCCCGTCAGTGGTGTGCCTGCATTGCGTACCAGTATGCGTAAGCGTACGTTTTCATTTGTGATTTGATTTCCCAGTATGGTATTTTCAGCCGCCTTCCATGTCGCGCCTGAATCAGTTTGCTCAAGACCGAAGGTGACCGAAGGCTCACTTGCAATGTATTGACGCGCAGAAGGAATATCCCATCCACCATGTTGGTACCAAAATGAGAAGCCAACTCCTCCCGAGGTATATGTAGAGTCGGTGGCAGAGGTGGTTGCAAATACCGCCCCGCTGCTGTCATACACCGTTACATTAATTTGATTGCTTGAAAGCCAATTTACTGAAGTTTCGTACCATCCCGTTGACCACGTTACACTTGTAGTTGCAATTTCAGTTGCACCTCCGTTTCGTGAATTGTAAGCAACATTTTTTGCAATAGCGACTTTATCCAGCCCAGCTACGTTGAGACAAATTCCATAGTTTTGATGTGCTGTGATGGGTGATTGAACAGCAAACATGAAACACGGCTCATCTGATCCACCGGTTGATGTGTTAATATACTGGAAAAAACGGAAGGTAGTGCCTTGCCCGACACCAGCGGACAATTGTGCGATACCACTAGTGTTTTGTGCTGTGTCATTTCCTGCGGAAGCGGAAAGTCCATACGTACGTTCATAATTGAGGGATGCACTATTTGTATAAAGCGTTGTGTCACCAGTGTATTCGGTGATGTTGTTATCTTCGAAATCATCGAAGAATTTGAAGGTTGATGTTCCGCTTGATGTCGATGGTGCAGTCGCATGACCATAATACATAAAGATATCGGTTATCGAAGACGCCGTGAGTGTCGGGACCTTCACCCATACCGTCGACGAACCACTCGTCACGTAACTCTCAACCCAAAACGGAATTGACGTTGTCCCGCTGACGTCGGTGAACCGGAGGTCATTAAAGTTATTTTGCATGTCCGCGTCATATGGAATATTGAATTTGACCTGTGCATTCGTCACGGTCGTTGGGGCACTATTGGTGATACGGACACGTTGACGCTTGGTCCAATTTTGGTCATACCACTCAGAAGATGGTGCACCTTCAGCGCCGTTGTCATTGCGCCAGCGGTAGGACTTCTGGTCGGAAACAAGACATGCACTATCCGTAAAACGAATTGACCCACACCCATCATTTCCGTCATTGTCGAATGCTTCACTTGCCATGTTTCCATACTCACCGCCAAACGTGATTGCATTTGTTGTCGTGCCGATACGACTCACGTTTGCGCCACCAATAGCGGTCGTTGTTGCAAAGCGGACGACAAAGAATTGTGCGGACGCATTCTGGTCTATCGTTGATGATGCAATAGTAATCATACTTCCACCGCTTTGTGTCAACTCAAAGTCACCATTGGAGAAAGCGGTGATGGTTGTGGTACCTGAGAGGCTAAGCCCTGTTGCGTTAAGATTACGGAATTGATAGAAATTAGCATTGAAAGTAGCCGAGTCTATGCTTAGACCATAGGACCCTGTGGACAATCGATCTACCGTTGTTGAGGCGCTCGAAATACCGATCATCTGGAGCGACGACGCCGTCGTGAAACTTGCCGTTGCATTCGCATCAAAACGCACATTTGCCTGACGTGCGCTTCCGCCGAGCGCTGTGCCATCAAAGTCTGTTGCATGGCTCCAGTAGTCGGTTCCCGTCGTGCGTGTATACGAACCAAATATCGCAAGTGATCCAGAAACAGCGGTGTGGTTCTGTGAGTACAATGAGGTATTTGCGGGTATTTGATAATTGTTTGCGGACGAGGCCCAACTTCGTATGTGCGTATTTGTTGCGAGGCGTAGTGTTCCGTAGATATCTCCACCCTGTGTTTTTGTGTTAATTGCATAACTTGTACCTGAATACAGTGAGAGCGTGGAGCCTGTCCATGTGGTTGATGCTCCACCCAGAAGGTTGGTGAACACTCCCCCCACTGCTAGCGAAGTCGATGACGCAAGACTAAAGTTTCCGCTCGTTATCGTGAATATGTTTGTCGTCGTTGCATGGTTTGCGATGGTTACCGTCGCCGTATTTCCCCCGAGTACATTTGCATTATAAAGCGTTGAGGCACCAAGTATGATCGACTTGGTTCCCGATGCAGGATTAAATGTGAGCGTCGAGGTTCCAACGCTAATCGTTCCTGTTGCAATGAAACTTCCTCCGACCACAAAGTTTGATGTCGGGAGCGTCGTAGAGCCCGTCACGAAAAGCACATCCCCCGTCGCCGTGGCATTCGAATCAAGGAATGTAAATCCGCCGTTATTTTGTACAGTGAAATTTGCGAGCGATGAGCCATTGGTGCGCACAATGCGCCCCGTGCTTGCCGCAGTCATCTTTAATGTTCCCCCATTTGCCGTAACTGTACCTCCCTGATTATCAAAGTCTGTGCCCACCGCAAGCACGCCCGTGGGGAGGGTGACGGCACCAGTACTCACTAATACTCCTGCAGTGGTAGTCGCATTCACGTCGAGGAATGTCCATCCACCACCAGTTCCTGCGAATTGAATACTACTGAAGTCTGAGCCAGTCGTACGAATATTTTTTCCCGTCGCTGTCGAAGTAAACTTTACTGTTCCGGAGTTATGGACAAACTTACCACCATTGGCATCAAATGTGCCACCAACCGCCATCACTCCAGAGGAGAGGGTTGTCGTCCCTGCAGTCATTATTATGTCATTGGATGTCGTCCCAACCCCAGGAATATCCCACGTACCCGAGGCACCACTGAATGTGAGATTGTAGAACGTGAGTGACGAAGACGCGGCGATACTCTTCCCTGTAGTTGTGGCATTAAATACAAATGTCGAATTCGCAGGAGCAACCGTTGCGCCCGACTGTGCAAGGAACTGTCCACCCAATGTGTGCGTCTCTGTACCCGCTGAACTCCATGTCGATGTTGCATATAATTTCACCGTACCATCGCGCTCCGTACCAAATGCATTTCCCGAAACGGTCACGTTACCCCCTGGCGCAAATACCTTGCTTGACCATACGATGAGCGCCGTATTGGGTGGTAGGAGTAATGTATTTGGTGTCCCCAGTGTCGCTCTAAACGGAATATCAGTATCTTGATCAGCATCATATTGATTCATGTGAGAAATAGAGATGGCAGTTCCACCTTCGTGGCGCACAATCACGCGATCTTGATACAGATGCATGTTGTTAATATTCGTTGCGGGGTCGATGGAAATATTTGCTGCTTTTGCGCCCCCATTGGTATCCAAGAAGAGCGATAATGTATCCCCTGGATTATAGATAACATTTGATATGGAGAATGCCCCTGTACCTGCGTTACATGCCGAGGTATATGCACCCGCTCCCTGTACGCGCAGTCGCACATTTTGTGTCACACCATCACATGTCGGGCCACCGATGGGGGTGCCCCCTTCATCGCTGTATACATTTCCGGAAATTGTTACATTTGCCGCAGAGTCATCCCATATAAGGTATCCTGGGTCTCCACCCGGATCTGAGTCGTACGCTTCCCCTGCGCGATTACCGTAGTGCAAGTTGAAGCGCCACGCAGAAGCAGAGACGCCAGTCGCCTTTACATTGAATCCACTCGTCACACCGGTCGATGTAGCGAAACGATTACGCATAAATATTTTCAGTGGGTTCTGGTCAATGGCACCACCCGTCACACTAATCATGCTTCCGCCTGTTACGGCAAGCTCAAAGTCACCATCAGAAAGATTGTGAACGGTGGGGGTTCCTGAAATATTCAGTCCATCACTATTGGCATTGCGTACAGCAAAGTATTGCATCGTCGTTGAGCCTCCTGCGATAGCAAGTCCAAAGCTTCCCGTAGATTGGACATCGATACTTGTTGAAGCCGTTGCAAGTCCTAATACCTCCAGTCCTCCCGTTCCCGAAACCGTCATTGTGGCGCCTGAAGCGAATCGCACATTCACCGCACGAGCAGTGCCCGTTGCTCCATCAAAGTCTGTTGCGTGGCTCCAGTAGTCGGTTCCTGTTGTGCGCGCGTACGCACCATATATATAGAGTGATCCATTCACTCCATTATGATTTTTCGAATACAGGCTACCCGTTGCATTAATGCTTGTCGTGGTCGCATTTGAGTTCCACATATCAATTGCAGTGTTCGCACCAACTGCAAGGGTATTGTATTGATCTGCACCCAGCGTTTTGGAATTGAGGGACGATGCCGTGCCACCATTCATGTAGAGCGTGGAGCCCGTCCACGTGGTGGCACTACCACCCACCGCATTAGTAAATGCTCCTCGCACCTCTAGTGTCGTGCTCGAGGACATGGTAAATGCGGAAAGTGCGGAGAGTGAGAAATTATTTGTTGCAGTTGCATTACCGAGTATCGTCCATCCACCTCCACTACTATTGAAGTTCGCATTATAAAATGGCGAGACTCCCGCACTTATGGTGCGCCCAGTGGTAGTGGCAATAAAGTTCACCATACCACTGGAGTGCGTGAAGAGTCCTGCATTATCCCAACTTTGAGAAATATTGAGTCCGCTACTATCGGAGGCTACCAGCGTCGATGATGGACGAATGAATACGTCTCCCAGTGCATTTACCACGGGGTCATTTGTATTTGCGGTGGTGGTGCCCGGATTTACTCCATCTCCTATGGTGAAATTATTTCGAATCGTGAATGTTCCCGCACTTAGGGTATACGTAGGACCACCTGCAGCTCCCGGCGCAAGATAGAGTCGATAATAATTCGCTGCAGGAATGTTGGTGGCGCTTGTCCCGCTGAATCGGAAGAGTGCGGTCTGGCTATCGAGTGTGCCGGTAATGACAAGCGGCGTTCCCCCACCGGAAAGTGTCCATGCGGAAGTGGCACCGGCTTGTAGTGTGTGACCTGTTGTGACGGTCATTGTACTCGCGACGGTGATAGTGGATGAAGCGGTCTTCGTCGTCGTGCCCCCTGCACCATTACCGAAATTGAGGTTGCTGAAACTCCAATCAGTACTTCCGCCGAATACTCCACCATTCGCAAACGTGAAGCTTCCTCCCGTAAGCGCAATGGTTCCATTTCCACTCACGCTACCCCCCGAAACAGTCATGGAGTTTACACCCGAGAGCGTACCTGCGGTCACCGTAAGATTATTTAATACATTCGTCGTTTGATTTACAGACCAATTTCCACCTGTACCATTAAATACCGTATTCCAGAATGTCACAGGAACAAGGGCGGTAATAGATTTTCCAGTAGTAGTAGCAGTGAATGTAAATGTCGATGATGCGGACGTGAATGTCGCTCCCGCATCCGCCACCCAGCGTCCGCCTACGGAGTGTGCCTCTACGCCCGACGCAGTGAAGATTGAGTTATTGTCGAGATGGAAGGTTCCGTCCCACGTACTACCTGAACCACCCGAATTGAGTGTAATATTTCCTCCTGGAACGAATGTTTTTGCATTCCATACCCAAAATTCTGTCTCTGGATTCACCGTGAGCGTGTTTGGTCCAGACGTCGCCGAAGTAAACGGAATATCGGAATCATCTCCCGCATCGTATGCATTCATGTCAGATATCGACATGGGCGACACGTCTTCGTGACGCACTATTACACGTTGTTGAAAAAGATTAATACCGGTCAAATTCAATGACGCAGATTTGGTGACGGTGACTGCGCGCTGCCCCCCGTTGGTATCAAGATATACCGTCATCACGGTGTCCCCGGTAAATGTTACTCCAGGTATTGCGTAAGTGCCGTTGGTCGAATTGCACGACGTCGCAAAGTTTCCCTGGCCGTTTACTTTGACACGTACATTCGCGGTCACATTGTCACATGTTGGTGCCCCCATTGTTGTTGCACCCGCATCGGAATACACTGTTCCTGAAAAAGTGATGACGAAAAGGCTGTCGTCCCAGCGTACAAAACCAGGATTACCTCCAGGGTCATTATCGTATGTTTCTCCTGCGAGATTTCCATAGTGTTGCTTGAAGCGAATGTACGCCGACGTCGTAGCCGTGCCTGTTTCGGTTACATTGAACGCGCTGATTGCGGTGGTGGTTGCGAATCGCACATTAAAAATCTGGAGGCTCGCATTTTGGTCAATCGTGCTTGATGCGATGGTGATACCACTCCCACCTGCCTGTGCGACCTCAAAATCTCCAAACGAGAGGGAGGTAATTGTCGTTGCCCCTGACAGTGCGAGCCCACTCGCATTGAGATTACGGAATTGGTAATAATTCGCATTCAGCGTCGCATCAGAAAGTGCGACCGCATAGCTACCCGCAACTTCCCTGTCGATGGTAGTGGTGGCAGTCGCTCCGCCCAAAATTTCCAATGTCGTCGTCGTGGCATATGACGAGGTGGCATTTTGTGCAAAGCGCACATTTACTTGGCGCGCACTTCCCCCGAGTGCCGTGCCATCAAAGTCCGTTGCATAACTCCAATAATCAGAGCCCGATGTGCGCGCGTAATTACCTGCAATAAGTAATGCGCCGTCTACCCCTGCATTATCTTGTGAGTATACAGAGGACGTATTGGTCAATAGGTAGTCATTCGCCGAGGAGTTCCATGAGCGTATATTCGTGTTCACTGAGAGCTTTACTGTTGCATACGTATCACCTCCGCCAGTTTTTGTATTGATGGTATAGCTCGTGCCGGAGGTTAACGAAAGCGTAGAGCCAGTCCACGTGGTCGAGGCTCCCCCTGTTTGATTGGTGAACGTACCACCCACCGCGAGCGCAGTAGAAGATGACTGTATAAAGTTTCCTGAAACGAGGGTGAGTGCACTCGTTGTGGTGGCATGCGCACTTATGTTTACTGTTGCAAGAATATTTCCCGAAATGTTTACTCCTCCAAATGATGACGAGCCCGGCTGTACGGTCTTTGTTCCTGATGTTGGGTTGAAGTGCGTCGTTGAGGTACCCGCGATAAAATCCCCCGTATTGGCCGTAATGCTTCCCCCAATTGCAAAGTTTGCTGTAGGGAAAGTAGTCGTACCTGCCGTAAACATGACGTCCCCTGTGGCAGTTGCATTCCCTTCTGCGAGGATAAAGGTGCCCGTACCTGCAACAAAGAAATTGGCAAGTGATGAACCCGAGAGATGCATCATACGACCTGAAAGCGTAGACGTCATGCGCAAAGTTCCACCGTTGGCGACAAATGAGCCTCCCGTATTATCAAACGTGTTGCCCACCGCAAGTGTCCCTGATGGGAGTGTCGGCGTACCCGCAGTAATGATGAGAGAACCCGTCGTTGTCGCATTGGTGTCCGCCATGCTCCATGCGCCTCCCGCACCCGCGAATGTTACATCGTTCCAGTTTGATCCATTCGCCCGTACGGTCTTCCCTATTGCCGTTGCAGTAAAGCGCACAACTCCAGAATTATTGATGAATGCTCCTGACGTATTATTGAATGAGCCGCCAATTGCGAGAGTTCCCGATGGCAGTGTCGTCGTGCTCACTGCTGAAATCGTCAAATCATTCGTTGTGGTCGCGTTCGTATTTTGCCAAATCCATGTCCCTCCAGTCCCAGTAAATGCAACATTATAGAAACTCGACGCACCCTGATTGATGGTCCTGCCTGCACTCGTCGCAGCAAATGCCACTGTTCCCGTCTGTGGGGTCAGTGCACCCGTGTTATTCCAATTACCAAACACAGTGAACGTGTTTGCTCCTCCAAGATTGAGTGTATCGTCAGTGCCGATGGTGACATCGGTCGCACTCACCGAGGATCCGAGTGTGAGTGTCTTTGCCGTACCATTCACTACCACACGTCCGAAATCTTGTTTGGTTGCCGTACTATCAGACCACGTCTTCGCAGCAACACCTGAGAATGTGGTGGTCGCCGTACCCTTCTCAAACTTACCCGATACTCCAACGCTGAGGTCGCCTTGAATATTCATGTCGTATATTCCCGGAGAAGTCGTTCCGAAATTCATCGCCACGGTTCCCGTTGCGGTAAATGTCGAGGAGAAGTTCCATGTCGCGACATTTCCACTTTCACCAAACGTCACGTTAAAGAACGTGGAGGTCGCAGAGGAAGTGGAATCGACCGTACGCGTCGAGCTTGTCCCGTTAAATATTACGGTTGATGCGTTTGAAGTGAATCCTCCAAGGTTACGCCATGAACCTCCCACTTTTATAGTATTTGCATCAGCGTACAGTGCTCCTTCAACACGCATGTTCCACGTATTGACCGTTCGAGGAGTTGAGGTGGACGGTCTAAATATATTTGCGTACGCGTAGATACTCGAATCAAGGCATGTACCCACTGCACAATTGCTGTAGTCACCACCTGCAGTCACATCGAAGAAAATATCTTCATTCGCAGATACTGAATTGTCGTACTGCCCCATGTCCGTAAGTGTGAGTGTCTGTCCGGTAGTAGAGGCGGACCCGAGCGTCACCCACCGTTCGTTTAAGCGCATACCCCCCATGTTTCCAGGACCGGTATATTTAGCCATGGCCACGGCTTCATTAAAATCACCGACACCGCTCACCCATACAGTGATGGTGTTTCCCGGAAAAGCATTCACGTTATCGATGAACCAGCTTCCCCCCGATATGGTTCCCGTTTTCCCTGTTTGCAGTACACCATTAACCGCCACCGCAACGGTGCCTGTAGTGAGATTGGTCGTAAGGTCATTGGCTTTCGCTGTTCCGGAAACCTGAACACCGAGCGCCCACTCAACAGTCCAACTTTCGAGAAATGGGCAATTACCCTGCACACACGTGGAATTACCGACAAGTCGAATAGTGTTGTATGTATTGGTGTTCAGATTCAATATCGAAATAGGTGACGAGGACGTTCCTGTACTATTTCCCGCAAGGTCAGTATCAGGTATGAGGACCCAATTTCCGCTTGAATTAAGGTATTCAAGTTGCACAAGAAATGTACTCTGTCCTGGTGTTTGTTTATTCCATAGCACTTGCTTCCACGCTGGTGACTGTCCATCGTCAAAATAAATAGGTGCGGATTTTACGGTTCCTTGTGATGCAGGATTCTTTGCTGCCATCATAAATGGCTCTGCATATGGCGATGCGGTGACGGATGATGATGTTTCGAGAGTTTGCGTATTGGACCAGGCAGTGCCGTTCCAGTACGTGAAGTCATAGCGCTTATTAGTTTTATCAAGGAAAAGAGAGAGGATTTTTCCTTCAAGTGTACGTGCTGTTTGCACAGCCGCAGAAACGATAACGGGCGTAGCTCCACCTACTGAGCCTTGAGGAAGCCACGCTACAGCTATCGCATCAAAAATACGATAACGGCCGTTCGTGGTGTCACTATATGCTGCGACGATGTCATCCTTCCTTATGGATTTCGGGTCGTCATATTCACAGTCGATAGAGCGATTGTCATTTTTTGTATTTCCCGTAGCAAGCAAATGATCGGTATTCCCCACCCACGCAGCACCATCCCATCGAATGGTCGACTGGGAACTGTCATGACTCATGTAGCAAAGAGCGAGGGTGTCTACGGCATATCCCGGCGCCTTCAAGTTAGCCCACTCAAGATCGTCGGAAATTGCTTGTGTTGCGGTCGCAGTCCAGGCCGTTCCACTCCACGACTTCCATCTAAAGCTTGCCGCGCTAAGATTTGAAGTAACAATGAGGGCTTGGTTACCACTATTTTCGTATGCGAGTGCCATACCTTCATGCCCCGTTTCAGTCATACCACCAAGCGAGGTCGCATCTCCCCACGTCGATGTAGTGGCATTCCAAACTTGTGCCTCATACAAATTTCCCGTATTACGCTGGAGCACGATGACTTCATTTGATATTGGACTTGATGCAAGGCGTAGCCACTCACAATTGACTGCCGACTGCATATTAATTGTTCCCGTCGCGGTCCACGCCGACGAAGTACTATTCCAAATTGCGTAGGTCGGGTCGGCATCACCATCGCATGTTGCAACCATCGCATTACCAGAAATTGTTTGGTATGTCACTGCAATACCACGACGCGACACGTTTGCGACGGTTGATGTCAACTTGAGCGAGTTGCCCCATGCACCATTTTTATACACTTGGAAAATAGCATTACTATTTGCACCGATGGTGCCCATCAAATATTCACCCAACAATGATGACGCCTTAAGTGCGACCCATTGAATAGTCGAAGACGCAGTCAGCGCATTTTGCGCAGTGCCCCACGAAGAGCCATCCCAGATACGATATTGAGGTCGTTGATTGGTCCCCGACCCGTATGCGACCATCGCCTCTTTCGACGTTGAGGCGACACGCAACGTATTGGACGCAAATGTTTCCATGCTTGTGAGTACGTCATTCTCAAACTGCCCATCATGTGTTTGGAACCATGTCGCATTGATGAGTGCGGTATCGACAGTGATGCTCCGTATTACTGAATAGAACGAATAATTATTCGCCCCGCTCGGATCCTTCGCACGCACGCGCCAGAAGTAGGTCGTCCCGTTCGTGAATACATCACCACCAAATGGCGTAAAGCGAATACGATCACCGCTATTAAATGGATTTGTATCAGTCGCGTTTTGGATGTTCAAAAATGCCGTTGAGCTCGCAAGAGAGTTTCTTGAAATGAACGAAGTGAACGCGGACGTCGTCGACCACTGGAACTCATATTCGAGATTGTCTCCTTGTGGATCAGTCGTCAAGAACTCGAACGAGGGAGTCGTCGTAGCCACCTTCGCATTGTCGAATGGCAAATAGACCACTGGAGTGGCAACATTAAATCCCCATACCACCGTCCAATCGAGCAACTTAGGGCTTCCTCCTCCATCAGTCAAAAGTCCTTTCAAGCGTATTCTTGTATATACCGTAGGGTCAACAGTGAGCAGTGAGATACTCGTGCCATTAAGACCCGCTGCGTTCCCAGGAAGACTTGCGTCAGGTATGAGCGCCCATGAGCTGGTTGATGTGAAGTATTCAAACTGGATACGCACCGTTCCCGTCGTCTCATCCTTACTCCATGCGGACGAACCCCACACCGTTCCGGTCGTACGCAAACTAAAGTCTATTGCTGGCGAGTACACATATCCAGGGGATGCACTGGTGAGCTGTACATCGTTCGCAGTCGTCGTCGCGAGACTAAACGTGTTGGCTAGGAATTGTATCTGCCTTGTCTGATGCCATGTAGATATCGTCACCGCCGTATCAACAGTAAAGCTGTATACAGAAGACCACGTACCAAACGTATTTGAAGTATTCGTATCCTTTCCACGCACGCGCCAATAATAGGTCACGCCATTGGTGAGCGCGGACGTTGGTCGAAAGTGTATTCTCTCTCCTGATGTAAACGGCGCCTTATTTGAGGGGTTATCGAGATTATCAAAAAGCTCAGGGTTAATGGAAGAGTCTTTGTCGATAAGGGGCACCGTGAACGTCGCGGTAGTATCAATCTGAATTTGGTAGTCTATATCATTAAACTCAGGATCTGTTCCCGTAAAAATGAAATCTGGTGTGGTTGAAGAAACTTTTTCGTAATCAAATGGTGCCACTTGGGCGACAACATTGGGCGCACTATTGGTGAGCGCCTCGGCATAATCACTGTATGCGTCCAGTGGTGTGCCGTCGGACTTGACCATGCGGAAACAATAATTTGTCCCTGCGATTGCGAGATTGTCTTGTATCACCCAATCCCACTCGCCATTTTCACCAAGAGGAATCTGTGTCGGGGTTGAGGATGAATTATTTGCTTCCGTATAACTCTCCGCCACATTCGATGTCGTGAGGAGTACTGAAGGAAGACTTGCTCCGTCTGATACACTCGTATTGTTATACCCTCTCCAGAGTGCGGTCGAAGACCCAATCGGGCTCACGTCAGACCAGTTGAGTGCTGATGCACACGCACCACTCGCTGCCGCAACATATTGAAGTTTAAACGCCTGAGAAGAGGGGGTCGCCGTTGCATTCGTAATATTGAGAGAGGTACGCAAACGAAGAATATTTGTTAGTGCGACGGGTTGTATACTCGCGTCGATTTGGTCCTCCTCGGCGATATCAGATCCACCGACAGGCCATGGATCA
>JAYSZV010000016.1:0-6050 GCA_043737875.1 Candidatus Lloydbacteria bacterium | reverse complement strand
ACCTCGACGCAATACAATTAGACATGATTTGGCCCGACCCAGTCGAACTGAAAAAATTTCGTGCAAAGTACGAAATCCCGATTGTGCTCCAAGTTGGCTCAAATGCCATGGCATTTTGTGTTGACAGTACCCTCGATACAGTTGCAAGGATAAAGAGGTATGGCGATTCGATTGATGCGGTGCTCTTTGACAAGAGTATGGGGGAAGGGAAGAGAATGGACGCTGAACTCCTTGCACAGTATGTTGGGGTCTTGGATGCGGAGTGTCCAACACTGCTCCCTGCTGTGGCGGGTGGACTCGGTCCGAGTAGCCTTGATTTGGTGCGCGCACTCGTGAGTGCATACCCGAACATTTCAATCGACGCACAAAGTCGCTTGCGTACGAGTGGTAACGCGCTTGACCCAATCAATTGGGATATGGCTGAATCCTATTTCGCGCAAGCAATAGCAATGTATCGTTCTGCAGAAAAGTAACCCCACCCGTGTGGGGTTTTTTATATCGTTAATTCAGTGCTTACTTTGGAATTTAATGTTTAGATGCAATAATGAATAACACGTTACGTATGGCCGATAATTTGCACGAACAATATTTTCAAGAAGCAGGTCGAGTTGCAATGCGGGCGCTGTGTCAGCGTGATCGATGTGGTGCGGTAATTGTTAAAGGAGGAAAAGTAATTGCTGAAGGTTATAATGCGCCCCCTTTAGACAACGCAAGCAATATGAAGTGTGCACTCGAATTACGAGAATCACCAAAACCAAAATCGGACCGCACGTGTTGTCTCCATGCTGAGTGGAGGGCAATAATAGGGGCAATTGCTTCTGGTACCATACTTAAAGGTAGTACGCTCTATTTCACGCGCATTGATGAAGGTGGGGCGCTCAAACGTTCAGGAATGCCATATTGCACTGTGTGTAGTCGTCTTGCTCTTGATGTAGGGATTGCATATTTTGGGTTGTGGCAGGAAGGGGGAATTATGCTCTACGAAACCAAGGAATATAATGATAAATCGTACGAATTTCACACACTCTCTCCACATTGAATTTTTCCTTTTTCCGATGCTATACTGCTACCGTGCATAAAATAATTTTGTATTTTTATTCAAATTAATATTAATTTCCATGAATCAAACCACGTGGATAGTAGGAGGAGGAATAATCATCATCGCAATCGCTGCTGTACTCTTTATGTACACAGGCGATGGAGTACCAACTTCAAAAGAAAAACCAAATGCTGATGTAGAGACACCCGTCGTGGCAACGACAACAGCATCGACAACGAAAGATACGTTTGCAACCGCAACGCCACCAGTTACTACTACTCAAACAACAAAACCCAAAATGGAACCAACGACAAACAACAATACCGCAACAGTCATAATGCACACGACAATGGGTGACGTGACACTCTCACTGTATACAAAAGATGCTCCAAAGACCGTGGAGAATTTTCTTAAACTCTCACGCGATGGGTTTTACAATGGGGTGCGCTTCCACCGCGTCATTGAAGGCTTCATGATTCAGGGTGGGGACCCACTTTCAAAAGATGACGCACAAAAGGCTCGCTGGGGCACAGGTGGTCCTGGATATAAGTTCCCCGATGAGATCAACGCAAGTAGTGCGTTATACCAAAAAGGATATAAACGCGGAGTACTTGCGATGGCTAATTCTGGGCCCAATACCAATGGAAGCCAATTCTTTATCATGCATAAAGATTATCAGCTCCCACCACTATACGTAATCTTTGGGCAGGTGACATCAGGACTCGATGTGGTAGACAAAATAGCCACCACGCAAACGGATGCGAATGATCAACCTCTTACCGCAGTCACGGTTACATCAATTGAGGTTAAATAGTCACAGCGTGTAGTGATTATTGTAAAAGCAAAAAAGACCCCGTGGGGTCTTTTTTGTTAGAGATGGAGTTCGTGATTCTTTGGAATCAAGAAATGAGCGATTACATAGAGGAATAATCCCGGAAGGATACCCGTTAATATAATCAATACGATAAACCCGACGCGCAATACTCCAGGGCTCACCTCCATCCACTCACCAAGTCCACCCATGATCCCGCTCGCGACCACAGAGTGTTTACTCTTGTATAGCTTTTTCATACTGTCATTTTATCTCATTCACACGCAAAGGCAAATGGAAATCAATTTATTTCTTAAGAGTTTGGTTTGCTGGGCGCTACTTCCTAGGTTATTATAAATTTATGAAATATTTTCTTACTATTTTGCTCTTTCTTCCGGTTATTTCCATCGCACATACCTCGGATGAGCGTTACGTCGATGGATATGTCGTGGACCTCTCGACCGCGCCAATTGCGCCGTGGGTGGGGGAGAAGACGGGCATGTCTTTTGTATTCATTGATCCCATCACATTGCGTGCAACAAGTACCGTGAAAAACGCCGTACTCACCATTGATATCTCGATGCGAGCTAACAAAAAGAAACCCGAGACCATTTTTAAAAGCGAAACATTCCCAATTGATAATGGGGGACTCACCACTGACTATGTCTTTGTCGAGGAGGGGACATATGATATGCATCTGCAGTTTATTGATACTGAGGGGAAGTCTCGCACTGCAGGTTTCCGTAAGCAAGTACGAAATGGGAATCAACAGCCAGAGGAGTCTGTATCAAGTATTTCTGTGGCAATTGCACTCTCCACGCTCGCGATAGGCGTTATGGCGTTTATTGCAGGGAGACTATCTTCGAAAAAATCGCGAGTGTAAAAAACGTGCACTGCTATGCATGTTTTTTAGAAAAAACCTAGACGCTTCGTGAGGTGGTGTCGTTTTCCAGCACGTATGCGGTAATTGGTTTTTTGGTTTGATGCGATCCGTATCCGAGTAGATTCTCTAGCGCCGTCTTGGATTGGGAAACCCCACCAGTAAGGCGACCCAAGTCCATAGAGAGTGCTTGGAGTTGTTGCGCCGCTGCCGCAACCTGTTGATTTGCAGCACTTTGCTGCTGGGAAGACGCAGAGAGTTGTTCTGAACCCGCAGCATTCTGTTCAGCGACGCTCGCAATGGCATCCATGCTTTCGGCGACATGTTGCACGAGGGAAGTTTGATTTTGCGTATGTGAGGATATTTCTTTGATACGTGCAGAGAGTTGCTGAATAGATGCTGACATATTTTGTAACTCTGCGAGTGCTTCGTTCACCACCTTTGCATTTTCATCCGCATGCTCGAGTCCTTTCTCTGCAGCAGTCACCGTGTCATTAATTTGCAAAAGCATTTTTTCAACCTGACCCTTGATTTCATCAGCCGCGGCAGCAGACTGCTCTGCAAGCTTACGAATTTCATCGGCGACAACTGAGAAGCCTTTTCCCGCGTCTCCTGCGCGCGCAGCTTCAATGGCTGCATTTAATGAAAGAAGATTTGTTTGTTCAGCAATTTTTGTGATGGCATCAACGATGGTACGAATTTCTCTTGAACGGTTACCCATCGTACGAGCGATGACCGCAGTGTCGGTGGTCATTTTGCGAATTTGATCGAGGCTTACCTGAGACTGCTCTCCCTTGGCGCCTGCATTTTGTGTAACTTGCGAGACCTGTTTTGCCATACGGGACGCCTCCTCAGAGGTGGCAAGCATTTCTTGTGCCCCGGTGGCTATTTCTGCGATGGAGCGGGAGATAGATTCTGCTTGCGCAGATTGAGTGACTGCACCCTGCGCGACCTGTTCCGCAATCCCAGCATTATTCTGTGCTGCTGCAGCAACCTGTTGTGATGTTGCGGAGAGCGATGCACCTGCTTGAGAGATTTGTTCACTCGCACTGCGTATTGGGTCGACAAGAGAGCGCAGGTTAACGAGCGCAAGAAATACCGCGAATACAATAAATCCAAGGAGGAGAGCGAGGAGGAGTGCCCAGTTTACAATTCCAAAAATAACATCCCCCGGTATTTCAGTAACAAGGATCCATCCAATGGGTAGTGAAGTATAGGCGACAATCGTCCGTGTTTTACGCTCAAGCTCTGTGGTAAAAATTCCTCGCGGTGACTGTTCTTGGCGATCTAAAATTGCACCAATAAAAGTACTCGAAGGCATAATTTTATTTTGATTCTTTTCGCTCAAGGGGGCGATGATGGCACCTCTTTCGTCAATCAAATAACTTTCTCCGCTTTCCGTGAGGCCCGTACGATCTGCAACGATGCTACTCAATTGCTCGGTATCTATTTTAGCAAACATAATTAATGCAACACTACCGCGTGAATCGAGAATTGGTGTTGCAATGTAAAGTTCGCGTAATCCTTCCCCCTCATCGAAGCGACTTGCAAGTGTAGTTTTCGATATTGCGGTGGCAACCACAGTTTCAGGGTCCGTAATATCATGTGGGGTCGTTGCGGGAAGGTGGAGAATCACATTTTTTGTTTCCACATCGAGCAATGAAAGACTTCGTATGGTTTTTTTATGGAGTTTTAATTCAGCGTTTACTATTTGGTTCAGGTTGGCTATTGCACGTTCGCGTGTAGATGTCGCACTGATTGACTGTGCGTAACCGAGTGATGCATCAGAGAGTGTTCTTTGTCCTGAAATTGCTTCGACTTCATTTTTGCGCTCTGCTACCCACGCGATCATTGCCGTAGATTTCAGCGAGGTGATTGCCTCTGCGTTTCGAGTTGCCACTATATTGAGTGTGTCTCTACCGTAGAGAATCCCAAAGAGTCCCACGATTATGAGCGGAATCACGATGCCCGCAATGATGCGTATGATCACTCCCTGTATACCACTTGAACTCCCAAAGAAAGACCGTATTTTCATATGTCTATAATAGCAGATTCATTCAACATCCGCTCTTTTATTGTGCACAGTAAAGAGAATAAATGAGAAACAAAAAAGACCTCGAAAGGAGGTCTTATTTAGGGCACCGAGGTCCTCGGAGCACCCTTAACTAAATTCGTTAGCAAACGGATTGAATCATCGAGCGCGCCATTCCTGTTGGTAATGACATGGTGAAATAGTGGGGCCCTCCCACACTCAATGTCGCATTCTGCGAGACGACGAATGATGCTTTCTTTTGAATCACCCCGATCGTTGAGGCGTTTCAGCATATCGGACTTAGGTACATCGACAAACACGCTTATCGCGCTGGGATAGAGCTTCATGAGTGTCTCTGCACCTTGCACGTCTACTGTGGCGAAAAGTGCACACATGCGAGCATCAGTTTTCTCGAGATCACGCTTCCGTGTCCCATAGTATTTGCCGTACACTGAGGCATATTCAGCAAATTCGTTCCCGAGTCGAGCGCGCTCGAATTCGTCCATACTAAGGAAAAAATAGTCTTTGCCGTCTATTTCTTGAATGCCGTTATTAAGGCGGGGTGGCCGTGTCGTGCAGGTGATAACCCGCTCCCCGAGTCCTGCGTGGATGAGGGCACTGACCAGACTCGTTTTCCCAGACCCCGAAGTACCCGTGATAATGAAGAGAGGCACGTTCATGCGAACACTCCTTTGTGAATCTTTTGTATTTATACCAATTCACGGCCCTACGCATAGTTGCTTTGATTGTGAAATTATGATATAATATAACTATTCAAGGAATGTACGTTGAGTAGGTGAACTCCGTGGTCGCTTCCACCTCCGTGAGAAAACAATGTTTACGCTTGCTTCCAGTGCAAGTATGAAAAGAAACATGTCCTCTCACGGGGGAAAGGATACGATTAGTGATCCACATTCTGCTGTCGAACAGGATACTCCCGTAAACGAAGAGCGCTTATGGGAATCTGGAAAGCATTGGGACTTGGGCTCACCATTGTCATCCTGAAGCTCCTTATGCCAGATGTTGTATCTGGACTTGAGGGGACCCTCGGTTCGTTCTTTGGTCTTACGCAGACTATTTTTTCAAATATTGATGCAAACCTCTCTGCGTAAGCATCTGTTCTTTTCGATTAAAACCCGCCCCTTAAAAAGGCGGGTTTTTCTTTAGAAAGAAATGGTAAATATATGCGTGGAGCCTTGGGTGATTTGCTCCCCAAAGGCATCACTGGGGTAGAGGTCGTAGAGAATACGAATGACACCGCGGTGCGTGACCAGCATGACGATATGTT
>JAYSZV010000015.1:0-2558 GCA_043737875.1 Candidatus Lloydbacteria bacterium | reverse complement strand
GTATCCCTCATCCTCACTTCCGTCGAGCACGATAGTGTTGGCATAAAATGCGTTAAACTCTCGCGCCACGAGAATAAGGTAGGTACCAATGTGGTGGGGCTCTCGCTCCTCCTTGGCGCGTAACACCACTTCAGGGAAACGCAGGATGTAGTCGTGAAGCGGGGATGCATGAACAGCCATTGTGGAGACGTCGGGCTTTTTCTCTCCCGCCTTTGCAATTAATGATAGCGTGCGTGCGTAGGTGTACTGTAAATATGGACCCGAGTCCCCTTCAAACTAGAGCGACTGCTCGAAGTCAAAAATGATATCCTTCCCCGCTGCTTGGCGCAATATCGAATATTTAATGGCACCAATCGCTACACGCTCGGCAATCTCATCTTTTTCATCGGATGAGAATGTCTCATTCGCAATTTTTTCAAGCGCTTTTGCTTTCGTGTCTGCGATGAGGGACTCCGCGGTAATGACGTCACCCGTACGCGAAGACATCTTCCCCGTGGGAAGTCGCAACATGCCGTGTGAATAGTGCTCGGTCTTCGCGGCGAGTTCTGGGAATACTTTGCTCATTGCATCCAAGAGCACTTTGAAATAATCGTTCACCTCATTACCCGTAATGATAATGGAAATATCGTATGGGTATGTATCGTATTTTATTTTTGCGTTCCCTAGCTCCTTGGCTTCATACGTGGGTAACCCTTCTTTATTAATGAATACGCGTGTGTGCAACCCCTTTGCTTCGTCGCCTTTATATACTATCGCCCCATCACTTTTTTCAAATATTCCTGGATGCTCTAGAACTATTTTTTTCCCAAAACCCCCAGTCTGGCTTTCGAAAAAATAAAAATCAAATTTTGTGCCGAGGCGAGCATACACTTCCTCAAAATAGGCGAGGCTCCATGCTCTCCCCGCATCATACAGACCATTGATTACTTCATCCGTTCGCTCGTAGATGTGTTTATTTATTTTGGTAATCTCATTTTTTATTTCCTCATCATTTTTTGCGGCGGTTGCACCACTCACATATGCGCGACCGAGATATTTTACTTTCTCGTGCACCGATGCGCCTACGCCAGGAGCCTCTTCCTTTTGCATCCCCCAAACAGCGGCAGCAATCTGCATACCCACGTCCCCCTGATAGCACGCACGCCTTGTTTCCGCTCCACTTGCTTCAACAATACGGGATAGTGATTCTCCAACAGTATTGGTCATCAAATGCCCAATATGAAATTCTTTAAACGGATTGGGGTCAGTGTATTCGACAATCACCTTCTTTCCATTCTCGGTATCATTGTTGCCAAATGACCCACCCATAGCGAGGGCATCATTAAGTGCCTCTGCGAAGCATGCATCCGAGAGATGTATATTTATGAATCCAGGCCCAGCAATGGTGATGTCTTTAATATTGTTATCAGATATCGCCTTCCACTTCGCTACAATTTCTTCTGCGAGTGAGCGAGGATTAGTTATTCTATCACCAGCACTAGATATATTGACTCCGAGTTTTACATTTTTCGCACTTATCGGAATTTCTGGAATACGCGCATTCTCACTGTTGGCAATATCCTTTTTCCACTTGGACCATGCCACCATGGCCACATTCGTCGCGAAGTCGCCGTGGACAATATCTGCGGGGTGCTCCAAAGTAAACGCCACATCGGCAATACCAAGATCGCGGAGTATGGCTTCGATGTGAGACGTGAGTGTGTGCGTTATGCTCTGCATTACGAGATAGTATCAGAAGCTCCGAAAAACCAAAAGCGTCTCCTGTGACTACGTCTACGACCACCACGAATACGCTTGGGTCAGCTCCGAACTGTCTCCGCTCTACCGATTGGGCTCGTCCACAATTACGTTAACTGAAGCTATAGCTTCAGTTAACGTAATTACTATGTTAGACTCTTAGTATGCGGAAGATACAGAAAAAGAGGGTAACTCCCGTGGAAAGTGGGGCTAGGATTGTGCGGAGAAGGGTTAGTATACAAAAGGCTCTTCTCTCGACCATAGCGACGGCGGGAATCATGAGTCTAGCACTCCTTGGACCCAATGCTCTGCAAATACTCCGAATATTGGATGGAGGGAAAGCGCGTAGGCAAAATCCAAAATATCTTTTTGGAAACTCATTCGAGAAACTCTTAGGAAAAGGTTTCATTCGCGTCGAAAAGACTGCGAGCGGAAAATTCGTAAGACTCACAGAGTACGGCAAACGCGCGCTTGCTGAAATGATCGCGAAGCAGCCAGACCAGCGTAAGCATCGCTCATGGGACGGACGGTGGCGTGTGGTCATTTATGATATTCGTGACTCACGCAAAACAACGCGCCAAAAACTGATGCGTACAATTCGTGAATTTGGATTCGTGCGACTTCAGGATAGCGTCTGGGTGTATCCATATGATTCTGAGGCGTTACTCGTTCTCCTTAAGTCATACCTAAAGACAGGAAAGGAGATACTCTATATGGTTGTTGAAAAAATCGAGGGAGATGAAACACTTAGGAAGCATTTTGATTTACGTTAACTGAAGCTATAGATTCAGTTAACGTAAATATTTTTTGTATTACGCAAT
>JAYSZV010000014.1:0-2567 GCA_043737875.1 Candidatus Lloydbacteria bacterium | reverse complement strand
CAATGATGCAGTCGCATATATCACCCGCACCAACATCTCCACCACCAATGCGGCGTATGGCATTCTGATCCAAGCAGACACGCCCGCTCTTTTCCTTACGCAAAGTACAATTTCCGGATTCACTGTTTCCGGAATTTATTCAGACAATACAAACCTCACCATCACCGACTCGACGCTGTCGGGAAATACCATCGGTATTGATGCACGTACAGGAAGAAATCTTGGTGCCGTTGTGAGCATCCACAATTCGTCAATCACAAACAATGGCAATGGCATAGTGAACACAGGGCACACCGTCGGAACCTCAACAACATATGTCGCAATCGATGCAACAGAGAACTGGTGGGGACACACGGGTGGACCAACCCACGCGTCGAATCCATCTGGAGGAGGGGATACGGTGTCCGACAATGTGGATTTTGGAAACTGGCTGACGAAAGACCCAAGTACTGTATGCGCCATACCTTGCGTGTCGAATGTGTTGTTCCTGCCGGGGATGATGGGGAGTCGGTTGTATGATAGCACTGGTGACGTACGCTGGCTTCCGGAAGATAGTACTGAAGCAGACTATATCCGCATGAACAGCAATGGCACAAGTGTACTCCCCGACATCACCACCAAGGATGCAATCGACACCGCCGACGGACAACAACTCTACACCGACATCTATAAATCTTTTCTTACTGAAATGAAAAGTTGGGAGACTATTTATGGGATCACGGCAACCACAACCCCATACGATTGGCGTCTTGATTATGACACGGTCATCAATAACGGTCGCAAACTCTCAAATGGTCACATTTCGTACCTTGTGCCACCGGAAGCTGGAAATGACCCATACATTCTCAAAACATTAAAACAACTCGCATCGTCGTCACCAACCGGACGTGTCACTATCATTGCGCATTCGCAAGGAGGGATGGTTGCAAAAGCCTTGATGCAACAGCTTGGTGCGACAACGACAGCGCAGTTGATTGACCGCGTGATAATGGTGGCAACTCCACAATTAGGGACGCCGAAGGCAGTGGGAGGGCTTTTGAATGGATTTAAAATGGGTATTTTTGGAGCAGTCTCAGATGAAAAGATACGCCAACTTGCACAAAACATGCAGAGCGCGTACAACCTGCTTCCATCTGTAAATTACTTCACCTACGTTGATGATCCCGTTATCACTATATCTTCTTCCACAATTCCATTCTGGGCACAGTACTATGGTGACGTCATCCACTCGGACACTGGTATGCGCAATTTTATGTCCGATGCTGACGCGATACGAGCAAAGCCCGCATATGCCGACCTCAATACTCCGGAAATAGTTGACCCACTCAAGCTCCTGCGCGCACGAGATGTGCACACCGCGCTTGATAGCTGGACTCCTCCAGTGGGTATGAAGCTTGATACTATTGCAGGGTGGGGAATGGAGACGATATCTGGGGTTACATACAGCAAGACTTGTACAAAAAGAAATAATTCAGGTGCTTGCGTATCCTTTTCAGACAAGATAAAAGTGGAACCTCAACACGTCATAGACGGGGATGGGACAGTTGTGGAGCCGAGTGTACAGTGGGCGAACGGGGCCAGCTCGACACAGTGGTGGGTAAATTTAGCAGAATACAATACTGAACACCGAATAGAAGCTAGCACATTAGGTCGAGATCACAAAAACATGCTCGAAGTCCCCCAACTCCGTACCCTCATCACACACATTATCTCTAGTGGTTACAGTGGCTCGCCTACACAATATATCTCCACAATCGCCCCTCAATACCTTGGTAATAAACCTCGCCTCCACTTCACTCTCCACTCTCCACTCACCCTCGGATTCATCGACAGTACAGGCGCTTACTCTGGTGCAACCGCAACAAGTACACTCTTGGATATCCCAGATGTACGTTACGAACGCTATGGTGAAGTTCAATGGCTCTCTGTGCCCAAAGACATCGCAGGACAACTTGTTCTTCGTGGTATGGGAAGTGGCTCTTTCACGCTCGACATCGAAGAGGCGAACGGAAATGTTATTAACAGTACTACCTCATTCGAGGGAATCCCCTCATCCACCTCCACAATTGTCACAATGAGCATAACTCCCGCCGTGTCACCCACGGCAAGCAGTACGCTCATTGTCGATATTGATGGCGACAATATCGCTGACGTCACCCTCCATGCAGTACAAAACAGCGTAGTGACCATTCCACCCCCATCATCCGACACCTCCGCCCCCACAACAACATTAACCAAGTCGGGCATTCAAGGCGCCAACGGCTGGTACAAAAGCAGTGTCGTGGTCACCCTCACCGCCACCGACACTGCAAGTGGGGTCGCTTCCACGAAGTATGCCCTAAATGGTGGCACATGGCTCACCTACAGCGCTCCATTCACCGTATCAACTGAAGGGACCACAACTGTTACGTATCGCTCTACTGATACTGCAGGCAACATCGAAGCCACCAGTACCGCATTCGTAAAGGTGGACACCAAAGCCCCTGAATTGCAAATTACCTGGAGTCCCACAACCAAACTTCCTGCCATGACCGGTATTGATAGCGTCTCCTCAACCACCATTGTCA
>JAYSZV010000013.1:0-2572 GCA_043737875.1 Candidatus Lloydbacteria bacterium | reverse complement strand
CCGTATTTGTGAATGATTCCTATCATGAGCAAATGGGAAAGGGGTACTGAAGCTGTAAGCTTCGAGATTCCTGTACGGTACCTGTGGCGGTAGCCGAGAGGCCTACTCTGTATACCTTGATATTGTCATGCCTCTAAGTTAGTCTAATTTTAGTTAAGCTCACTGGAGAAAATTATGAATACAGTCGAGATGAGAAAAATTCTCAAAAATAACGAATTTAGCGGCTTCTGGTTAAATCAGCAAGATCGTAAATTGACTCTATTTTTTGAAAACAACCACACCCTCACCGTGGAGCTGGGAGGACAGCATGAAATCAAAAGTCAGAAAGTTGAAAGCGTTGAGATAAAGATAGACAACAACCGAATTGCAAGAATATAACACAACACCCACCCACGGTGTTTTTTTATGTGAATATTATAAAAAAATCCCCCCGTGAGGGAGGATGAATAAAACTAAAGAACAGCAGTGAGCTTCTTGTGGAGCTCGACTGGGGATTATGTGGTGTAAGGTACAGTGTCTCGTCGATTACTAATCGACGGTGAAGTTTTTTGAATCGAGCACGTGCCGTACATTGCGCACGGCAATGGTATACGGGAATGTGCTTGGGTCAAATTTCGGACTTCGGAAAATCTTGTTGTAGGGGCCGGCATTGTATGCCACGCGCCCACGATCTTCGTCGCCATTGTTCATGCGGTATGTGTACGCCGACATGACGCGGATACCGCCGAAAATGTTTTCTTTGGGGTCGTAAATCTTGCTCAGATTTACGCCGTAGTCGCTCGCCGTTCCCGGCTGCAACTGCATGAGCCCCTTGCATTGAGAGCCGCGGTTGAGTGCGTTGGGATTACCCTTCGACTCAACAATCATCCGTGCTACCACTTCGAGAGGCGAAATGCGGGGGTCGATTGTCTTGACGCCAAGACTAATCATCGAGCCGTATTTCCTTTTAATGCAATTTGCCACTGCCATGGTTTTTTCGGAGAAGTCCGTAATCTTCCATCCGGCATTTTGGCACTCGGTATCGTCGGAAGTGTTTTTGGCGAGCTTGGAAAAGACTGATTCTGGTTCGACTTCATTGCTAGTCACTGGTGATTTTGCCGATGATTTTTTCACGACTGGCACTTGTGCCTTGCAATCTTCGACTTTGGAAAACTTGAGCGTCTGGCCAACTAAGATGAGGTCAGGATTCTTAATCGCATTTTTCGATACGAGCTCAGCTACAGTAGTGCACTCTCGCACGGCAATCTTTGAAAGCCAATCGTTCGTCTTTACGACGTATGTAACTTCTGTCGGTTTCTCGACAACTGGGGAAATGCTCACCGTTGTCGTGATGGTTGCGGGCACTGATTGCACTGTTTCTGCAACAGGCTTCATAAACGAGGACTTTTGTTGGCTTTGGCTCACGAAATACCACAGAAGCACAGCGGTTGTGATGAGGATGACAAGGAAAAGGAGCGAGCTTCTTGGGCTCTCTCTCCACTTCGTCAGTTGTTTCATTTTTACTCCAATATAAAGAATACGCGGATGCGTAACGAGGGGACATTGAGAAAATGGCCATTTGATGACCATTCCTTTCTATGGCCATCTCAAACAATGGAGCGACTTGTTAATTCAAAGAACAAGGGGTTACTATACCTCTTGAACGCAAATTGTCAAGAAAAGTATATGCACCTTTCTTGTCTTTGTTTACGCCTTTTCCATGAAGATTGTCTAAGAGAAAATATGTGGTACATTGTGTCAGTTACCGACAAGAAAAAAGGGCCATTAGCTCATCTGGTAGAGCGCATCCATGGCATGGATGAGGTGAGCGGTTCGAGTCCGCTATGGTCCACCCATAGAAACATCGGCGGAAACTGTGTTGGGGCGGGCTGTCGGCAATGCCGACGGCACGCTTCCGAAAATGGAATTCGCCTTTGTGTGCGCCATGAATTCATAAAGGTCCCCCCAATGTATTGAAAGAGCTTTGTCTTTGAGAATGGGGTTCGAGCCGATAGATTGGAAATACGTGCGCCACGCGAAATAGTTTTCGCTTTTTTCCAATTCCACGGCTTCTCTCAAAGACAAAACAAACTTCCGCAAGGGTTCGACCCAATTTTTTCTCTGTTGCCCAACATCCTTTAAACTTTCTTCAAGCTTGGCTTTCTGACGAAGGAGAATATCTTTGCGTTCCAAATATATCGCTCGCTCAATATCACCATCAAGATACACGGACACTAGCTTATCCAGCTTCTCCTTCGTCCCCACAAGCTTCGTTTGAAGATGTTGGGTGACACTTCCTCTTTCGGAAATTGACTCTTTCTCCCACAGGTCTATTTGTCGCTCCATACCCTCAATTTCTGAAAGAGGAAGCGAGACTGTTTGAAGCAGTGATTTGATTTGCGCGGTGAGTGCGGAAGCGGAAGTATGCGGCTGACGGCAGACACCTCGTTTTTTGGTACAGCGATAGTATGTGTACTTCGTGCCAAAACGATTGGTGCAATGCTGAGCCGTAATCATACTTCCGCACTCACCGCACCTTGCGAACTGGGCAAAGGGGAAATGGTTCGGTATTTTTTGCACACGAGGTTTCGCT
>JAYSZV010000012.1:0-6141 GCA_043737875.1 Candidatus Lloydbacteria bacterium | reverse complement strand
CGACACGCGACCCTTCTCGGAGTGCTTCAATGTCTCGCATTCATTCCGGGTGTCTCTCGATCTGCGACGACCATTTTCGGTGGAATGTTTTTTAAATTATCCCGCAAGGAGGCGGTGGAATTTTCGTTCTTCCTTGCAGTGCCGACCATGACCGCCGCGACCGCACTCGACCTCCTCAAAAACTACGATACATTCACACGGGCGAATATTGATTTTCTTTTGGTAGGCTTCATTTCCTCCTTTGTCGTGGCAATGATTGCCGTAAAATGGCTGACCCACTATGTGTCCAATCACGATTTCACCTTTTTTGGCATTTATCGTATCATTATAGCAACACTCGGTTACCTATTATTTTTCACTTAACGACTCACCCTTATGAATAATCGCACGTACATTCTCGGTGGACTTGCAGTATTGCTTGTCGTCATGGCCGTAAGTTATAGCGCTTATACACAGAAAGCCGAGCCGACACCAGTGGTCGCCCCAGTAGTGGTAGACACGACACCGCCTCCCGCTCCACCAGTGGTCGAAACCCCACCAGCTTCAAATCCTCACTTATCACTCATCAACGTGATGACGCCTGCCGACGGAGCAGCGATTAAAAGTCCGCTTACTATTCGGGGGCAAGCGCGAGGGACGTGGTACTTTGAAGCGTCATTCCCCATCGAACTTCTTGATGCGAGTGGAAACACGATTGGACGGAGTATCGCCACTGCGGACGGTGAGTGGATGACGGAAAACTTCGTCCCGTTCAACTCCACACTCACATGGCCTACTACCACACCCCAGACTGGTACCCTTATCCTTCATCGTGATAATCCATCAGGTCTCCCAGAGCACGACAAGTCAGTAAGAATTCCCGTAAAGTTCTAATGTGCAAAACGTAGGTGCGAGTATATTTGACAAAATGGTATAATCTTGTAGATTGTGCCCATACGCTGTTCTTATCACATCAACCAAAGGAGAAAGTCTGATGAATGAATACCTATGCACCGCCCCCCGCACCTCTATATGGCTCCGGACGATCGACCACGTCCACCGCGTTGACGCCACGAAGTACAGTGTCCCAATGGTAACCCTCCGCGATGTACGCTTTAATGTGTCGCTTCGCGGACTCGACGAAAAAAGCTTTGTGCAGATTGCGGAAGCGCATAGATTTGCAACCGACTACGACAAAATGCTCAAGGAAGCCAAGAATCAAAATGGGCGCTTTCTCGTCCTTAAGACACTCTACGACAAGGGACTTGTCGGGACTCGTATTATGCGTCGAACAGTGAATAGTCTCATTTTGCATACACCAAGCATAGACGAGCTTCGCTCACTCCGGCACTCGGTGTCTTTTGATGACGAGCTTGTCTCGATGGTTGATTCATCTCTGAAAATTGCCGCCACGCAGGAAATTGATTTCTCACAGCCTCCCAAACTCCACTAGCACAACGAGAGACGCTGGACTACAGATACCCCACACTATATGTGTGGGGTATTATTTTGCACATAATTAGAGGAGCGGAACTTCAATGACGAGTACATCTGACTCTTCATCACCAAGAAATGTGACCGAGTCTTCATCTTTTATTTCGATGCTATCACCAACCAAAAGCGTCTCGATTCCAACGGTGACGCGCCCCTTGACGACAAAGGCAAAGACACCGTGCGTATTGTTTGTAAGTACATACGTCACACTCTTCCCTTTTGATATGGCTCCTCGCGCAAGTTGTGCGTCCTGATGAATGAACAGTGCGCCCTCTTTCTTTACGCCGGACACCAACACCTGGAATACATTCACACGTTCCGATTCATCGAATCGCTTTTGGTCATAGCGTGGCATGAGTGCGCGCTCTTTGGGATATATCCATATCTGGAGGAGAGCGGCAACCTCCGTACTACTATGATTCCACTCGCTGTGAGTAACGCCCGTTCCCGCAGTCATTACCTGCACTTCCCCTTTGGTAATTTCTTTTTTGTTTCCAAGAGAATCCTCGTGCGTGAGTATTCCTGCCAACATGACTGTGACGATTTCCATTTGTGCATGTTGATGCATGGGAAATCCACTTTGTGGAGCAACACTGTCGTCGTTAACGACGCGGAGTACCCCAAAACCCATCCGGTGCGGATTCATATAGTTCGCGAAGCTATAAGAAAAACGCGTATGGAGCCAATCCTCGTCACTCTTACCTCGCTCATCATTTCGAGTAATGTTTATCATGGTTCGAGTATAACAATCAGAAATTTTTTACCTGAGTACTTGTACACAGGCGCATACAAAGTATAGAATATCCACATGAAATCAATCTTCCGTACTCATCACCGTATCATCATTGCCCTTTTTGTGGCGCTATTATTAGGGACTGCACTCGGTGCAACACTGCGCAAGGAAACTGTTGTCGTACGAGAGGGCACAGCTGACACACCCGCCGCGATGAGCTCTGTGAACCTGATGATTGATTACAGTAACGGCACGGTAAAAACTTGGAATACCGTCTCTTGGCACGAAGCGATGTCTATCGTAAATCTGCTTGAAACCGTTGCGGGCGCAAAAGGAATTACACTCCTCACCAAAGACGGTGGTGACAAAAACATTACGGTGACGACTATCGACGGTATTGCCAATGACGGAGAGAAAGGAATGCGTTGGCAGTATTGGATTAACAATACCTATGAGCCACGCATCGCAAGTAAATACTTTTTGAAGCCTGGAGATATTGTGCTCTGGAAGATGGTCCCTGAGCAACCAAAATAACGAGGACAAAAAAACCCCAATGGGGTTTTTATATGAGCGAGGGCGGGAGGAGTATCAAGCTCCTAATGTGTGCCCAGTCACGCACGCGTGTCGTATTGGGAGGAAGATTGCCTTGATTCCATGGTTGATCGAGAAGAAAGACGGGAATACCCTTCTCTCCAACACTCTTTGCATTGTGGAGCGCATCATCAGACATGAGCGAGATACCATGCTCGACGCAAAAGTCCCCTTTCGTCTTTGAGTACCCGAGAAAATGAATTTGGGGGAGAAGTCTCCCAAGAAGTCGCTCGGTGAGTTCGAGTGTGGCGTGAGCTCGGGCAGGATCTCGTGCCGTGATACCAATGAGTTCAAAGTGCTGAGCGAACACCCGCAGAGACTCAATTGCACCTGGAACCACACCCATCTGTCGGTGTTCTTCGGAATTTACAAAATCGACAATACGTTGAAGTGCCTCTTTTTCGGTGCATCCCCACACTTCGTGTGTGTGGAATGTAATCATGTGGTGCTTTTCGAGTGCTCCACCATACACGCGATTATGATAGACGCACAGTGCGTTTGCGAAATCGAGCACGGTGTCGTCATGATCTACGCCCATTTTTGGTTTTTTCATGTAGTACTCCTCTGTGAAACATTTCTGTGCTTACGTTACCATCTCCTCAAATGGAGTCAAATTGCTTCATATCCCCTCGCGTGGAATTGAACCACGATCACCTCCTTCGGAGGGAGGTATCCTATCCGTTGAACGACGAGGAGGGGTACGAAGATAGTATAGCTATTCTCCTTGGTGATGCAAAACTGAAACAACTCGCGCACTAAGCACAACCCATAAATTACCAAATATACTGCGATAGCAGTATATTTGGTAATTATATTTTGAATATTTCAAAAAGAATCAAGGAATATATTTCATTTTTAAAGAATTATGCTATGCTCATGCCGATGATACCTCCACTTAACCCCATGGAAGTCGATTGGTTACTCAAGGAAAAATATGATGGCATTGAAACACCAGAGTTTCATGCGGACGTTTTGCGCCTCAAAGGAGGTGAACCCCTTGCATATGTCATCGGCTGGATTCCGTTTTATGATTGCAAGATAGATGTATCACTTCACCCCATGATTCCCCGCCCTGAAACAGAGTTTTGGGTGGAGCGTGCGGTGAGTGAGTTGAATGCGCTCGGCAAGAAAACCTTGCGCCTCGCAGATACATTCTCGGGTTCAGGTTGTATTGGTGTTGCACTATTGAAACACCTTCCGAATGCAACCGTCGAACTTTCTGAGTTCGACCCCAAGCTCACCGAGCAACTGCGCATCAACGTACGCCAAAATGGCGTCGAGGACCGCGCAGTCTGCGCACAGGCTGATGCACTCGGGGCGCTATCGGGAACCTACGATGCGATATTCGCCAACCCACCCTACATTGATCCGAAAGCAATTCCGGAAATGGACGAAAGCGTGGTGAACTTCGAACCACACCTCTCACTCTTTGCGGGCGATCGTGGACTCGACTATGTAAAGCTCATCATTAATGAAGGTGGGAAATTTTTGAATCCCGGAGGGACCTTCTATATAGAGTGTGACGCACACCAGCGTGATTGGATACTCGAACTCATGGAAGGTACGCCTTGGAAGTATGAATTCTGGAAAGACCAATATGACCAAACCCGATTTCTCGTCTTACGAAAAATTTTGTAAAACATTAACCAAAGTATAAAAAACACCCACGAAATGTTGGGGTGTTTTTATATCTCGCCTGGAAGCGTTTAGCGGTGACGAGCACCACCCTCCTTCCCTGCGCGCGCAGCCTTCTTGCGCTGTGATACTTTTTCTTTTTTGTTTGCCATGGGAGTAATCTACCTTATTTGTTTCGTAATTTCAATATCGCCAAGGATTCAAGGTGGGGCGTGTTGGGATAGAAGTCGTATCCTGTAAGCGCAGTAATGACATAATGGTCTTTCAGCATGGAGTAATCGCGCGCCTGAGTCTCGGGATTACAGGACAGGTACACGATGGTGGGGGGTAATTTTTCGGTAATCATTGCGATAACTTTGGGGTGGAGACCGACGCGGGGAGGATCGAGCACCAGCACGTCACGCCTGTCGAGGAGTCGTGCGTCCATCTTCTCTGCTGGGATACACTCCGACACATAATTTTCAATTCCCGCGCGCATTGCATTTTCTTTCGCTGAGTCTACTGCTCCCTGCACTATCTCAACGCCATGGACGTGCTCTGCGGTCTTTGCCAATACAAGACCAATAGTCCCGACGCCTGAGTACAGTTCGAGCACGTTGGAGTCCTTTGGTATTGATGCCCCCATCGCTTCCATAGCTTTTTCAAATATGGGAATGTTGTTTTGAAAAAATGAATCCCATGAGTAGCGAATATCAATACCACTTACCTTCTCGTTAAGTTTGTCCTCACCCACACGCCACAATTCCTTTGTTGGGACCGATGCGGGTGACTTTTCTGTCGAATGGAAGACAATAAATCCTGAAAGGCCTGCGATATCGTCAACGGGAAATTGGGGGAGCTCAGTCTTTTTCGTATAGAGCATTGCGATAATCTCCCCTGTCGACTTACTCTCGCGCACGATGAGGGTTTTTAAATCTCGGGATACATACCCCAAGTCGCGAAGCTTGGCGCAGATGGCGAGTGCAACGCGATTCATACCCTCGGAAGCGAGTGCACACCCTTTATCAAGTTGTAGCCTGCGACTTCCGCCTCCTCCGCGTTCGTGGAATGCCAAGGAGAGAGGGAGCTCAATGTCACCGTCCCTGTCTGTAAAACTGAACTCTACTTTTGTGCGATAGCCGTAGAACTTGTCGGCAGTGACAAAAGTGGGCTTTGGGGCGTCCTCATAATAGCCAAACAATGAAGTGAGCATATCGTGCTTCAATCCTGCCTGAAGTGCGTATTCCATCACCTGCCACGGACTGCAGGAAAGATAGTGGAGCTCATCGGGGGTTTTACGAGAGCGAGAGGAAGTGACCATTTCCTTAATAACGCCGATATACATGCCGTGTTTTTTCGTCGCCTCAATAATGGCCTCTTCATTGGGAAGCATGCCATGTACACGTACGGGCTTTCCTTCAAATAGTCCTTCCGCGGCACCATCATGTGCTATTTTTTCTGCTTTCATTGTGAATACCTTTTGCATGAGGACAGCTTAGAGAATAACTGCCGTTAAGTCTATAGCATGTCACTTCTCCCCATATGATGAGGCGGAATCATGTTCTGCTATACTAGTAAATACATGAAATTAATTGTTATTAGGCATGGAGAAACTGACCTCAATAAAGAGGACCGATTGCAAGGATGCAAAGGTCCAGACCTCCAATTGAACGACTCGGGCAAAGTGGTGGTGCAACAATTGCGCGACACACTACTTATCACCCCTCAAA
>JAYSZV010000011.1:0-6183 GCA_043737875.1 Candidatus Lloydbacteria bacterium | reverse complement strand
TCATTGGTAGTCACACCAATCATTATTATTGTGCTCATCGGTATTGTTGCGTCCGGCGTACTCCTTTATCGCCAAGTCTCTTCACTTGTGGCTTTTCGTGATGCACAGATTGCTATCACAAAAAGTAATATAGATGGTGCGGAGGTGGCACTGGTACGCGCCAACAGCCTCTCCGAAAGAGACTTGTATCATCGCGCTATTTCCAATCTATATTTACTTAAGCTCCAGCAACTTAATGCACAAGAGAAGACTCCTGAGCAAGTGGCGGGGATTGTCAGTCAGTACATCGCGGGTGCACGAACAAGCGCAGAGCGCGCGGTGGCACTCGATCCGACAAACTTTGAAAATTATCTTCAACTCGGAGGTGTGTATGACACACTGGGCTCTCTTGGTATACAAAACACCGCAGGACCTGCACGAGAAAACTACACTCAGGCACTGCGATTGAACCCCAAAAGCCCTCGCGTACTCTTCGTACTCGCCCGACTCGAATTCGTTTCTGGTGACCGCACGAAGGCAAAGGACTACCTGTATCAGGCACTTGCTGAGCGACCAAACTTCCTCGAGGCCGTAGCATTCCTCGTACAGTTAGAAATTCAAGACAAGAACGCGGACAGAGCAATTGATGCACTACAGCAGGCGATTGCCGCGGAGCCGACCAATTTCCTTCTACGCTTTGCGCTTGGGTATATCAACTACAGCAGTAAAAATTACGAGAATGCACTTGGACAATTGGAGGCAGCAGTGTACTTGAACCCCGTCTATGCTGATGCGAAGTACTTCCTCGGACTAACGTATTCTCGGCTTGATCGTAAAGATGAGGCAATACAGCAGTTCACAGACGTGTTGACCCTCAACCCTGACAATAAGGAAGTGGCGACAATTTTGCGTAATTTAAAGGCAGGACGCGCTCCTTTCGATGCAGGATTTGTGCCTTCACCGCAACCAGTCACTGATGCATTAGAGGGACTTAATGGCGGTAAGGGAAGTAAGACTGCGCAATAGTATTCACAACGAAGACGCATATGGATCGATTATTTCGCGTCTTTAACAGGGAGTGGAGTGGCTTACATGAGGCAGCTTTTCTGTTAGCAGGTACGGCGGTACTTTCACAGCTCTTGGGGCTCGTGCGAGACCGCTTGCTTGCGTCTCATTTTGGGGCGAGTACGGCGCTCGATGTCTACTATGCCGCATTTCGTGTACCTGATTTGCTCTATGCCTCTGTCGCGTCATTTGTCGCTGTCACAGTCTTGATACCATTTCTGCTCGTTGTAATTGAGCGTGAGAATGACAAAGAAGAAGCGAAAAAATTCATCAATAGTATTTTTACGGTATTCATATTTGGCATGGTGTTCATATGTGGACTTGCGTACATTCTACTACCTCATCTGGCGCCTACCATAGTTCCCGGATTTTCGCCTGAGGCACAGAGCGAATTCATAGCACTTTCTCGGCTCTTATTGCTCTCGCCCCTTCTTTTGGGTATATCGAATTTATTTGGTGCAGTCACACAGTCGCTCAGAAGATTTTTTGTTTTTGCGCTGGGTCCCGTGCTCTACAACATCGGCATCATTCTGGGAATTATTTTCCTGATGCCAACATATGGCCTTAAAGGAGTTGCTCTCGGAGTACTTTTTGGTGCATGTCTTCACGTGCTTATTCAGCTCCCCGTGCTCTTTTCCGCTGGACTCATTCCTCGATTCACTTATCGAATCGACGAGAAAACAATCTATCGCGTTATCACACTGTCTATTCCGCGTACTCTCGCATTGTCGGCGACCCACCTCGCCAGTATGGTCCTCGTAGCGCTCGCCTCACGGATCGAGGTCGGGTCTATTGCGGTATTTATTTTCGCCATGAATATCCAAAGCATCCCGCTCTCAGTTATAGGTATGAGCTATTCCGTGGCTGCTTTCCCGACACTTGCGAAGCTTTGGAACGGTGGTAATCACGAAGCATTCTTTGAGCAAATTGTCGCAGCGACGCGCCATATCATCTTTTGGTCATTTCCTGCCATCGTGCTTTTTATTGTGTTGCGCGCCCAAATAGTCCGTACGATATTGGGCTCAGGTGCATTTGACTGGACTGCGACACGACTCACCGCTGCCGCACTCGCGCTCTTTGCGATATCAGTTGTAGCCCAAAGCCTTGTACTGCTCTATACTCGTTCATTCTATGCGATGGGCAAGACCAAGGTTACACTCTACGCCAATGTATTGGGTGCGCTCAGTATTGTGGTGGCATCGTACTCACTTCTCTATGCATTTTCGACGCAAATAACATTTCGTTTTTTTGCGGAGACGCTCCTTCGTGTGACCGACATACCCGGTAGTAGTGTGCTTATGCTCCCACTCGGATATTCGTTGGGAATGATAGCCAACCTTGCGCTACTCGTAACATTCCTGAGCAAACGCTTCCCGTTATTCGGTCAAGCAATTAGGAGGGCGTTTCTCCATAGCTTTACTGCGTCAGTAGTAATGGGTTTTATTGCGTATCACAGTCTTCAGGTTTTCGCGACGACATTTGACCTTGAGTCGTTCTCAGGTATTTTCCTGCAGGGATTTTGTGCGGGAATGATAGGAATTTTTTCAGGAATTTTTCTACTTCGTCTGATGGACAATCAAGAGCTCGAAGAGGTCCGCATATCACTCCATCACAAATTCTGGAAAGCGAAGCCAATTGCCATTGAACCTGAGGCGCTCTAGCCCCACCCTACGCGTTCGTCACCTAGTGCGAAGGGGGATATGCCAACGGCACTCCCTGGGTTGACGAGTCTTTTTTTAGCGCTACACTTGATTCAGATGTTTTTTGAGGAGATTTTGAGATGAATAAAAGCTACAATTCAGAAATTGCAATTCGCGCGCGCGATCGATTTGTCACGCGTTTCGTGAGCCTTATGAATAAAAAAGTTGATTACGCGATCGAAACAACCCTGTTCTCCCTCATTTATATGGGGCTACCTACACTTTTTGTTTTCCTTCTTCTGCCACTCCATGCGTTTGGTGTCATTTCCGATCTTGTGCTGTGTTCGTTTGCCTTTCTGCTGACACTATACACATTTATCACTTACGTCGTTCTTATCGTCAATCATACACGGGCTACCTCCATGTGTATTATGCAGGTGTTCGAGGAAAACCCCACCATGCGACAAGTGCTATATCAATCATCGGGTGCACAGTGGGCAGATGCGGATGCACATTACGCCTAATTCAGTACAAAACGAGGTCATGTGACCGCGTTTTTTTGTACAGTTTTTCTTTCTACTAAGTGTGCTAGTATGGATTTCATGTCGATGGGCGCGCTGTAGCTGGATACGGTTGCCCTTATTTCACTACCCACCAACCCCGCCCCAACCCCTAAATGACCGTCATATGAAGAATAACATCCGCAACTTCTCTATTATCGCCCACATTGACCATGGCAAATCAACGCTTGCTGACCGTATGCTCGAGGCCACGCACACGATTGAAAAGCGCAAAATGCACGAGCAAGTGCTTGATTCTATGGAGCTCGAACGCGAGCGAGGTATCACTATTAAGATGCAACCCGTGCGCATGTATCACAAGCACAAAGGGGAAGAGTATCTCGTGAATCTTATTGATACACCAGGGCATATCGACTTTTCGTATGAGGTTTCCCGTGCACTTAAAGCGGTTGAGGGAACCCTTTTATTGGTGGACTCCACGCAGGGCGTACAAGCACAAACATTTACAACGCTCCAGATGGCGCGCGATCAGGGTCTAACAATCATCCCCGTACTTTCCAAGATTGACTCCCCACTCGCCCGTGTCGATGAAGTGCGTGATGAAGTGGTCCAATTGCTCGGTGTTCCCGCTGAGAGTGTCATGCTCGTGTCTGGCAAAACGGGGGAAGGGGTGGATGAGCTACTCGCTGCGATTATCGAGCGCATTCCTCCACCCAATGAAGAGTTTGTGGATACGAAAAGCGCGCGCGCGCTTATTTTTGATTTTGCGTACTCCAATCACCGTGGCGTTATTCTTTACGTCCGCGTGCTCGACGGTAGTGTAACAAAGGGTGCTGAACTTACATTTTCGGCAGCAAAAGAGAAATTCTTTGCCCTAGAAGTGGGCTATTTTGCCCCTGGAGAGGTTCCGAAGTCGGATTTGTCCCATGGTGAGATTGGCTACATCGTAACGGGTATCAAGCGCCCAGGTATCGCCGCGGTGGGAGACACGGTGACATTTCAGAAGAATCCGCTCCCCGCGCTCCCCGGATATGCAAAGCCTCGCCCTGTCGTGTGGGCCTCGGTTTTCCCTGAAAGCCAAGACGATTTACCGATGTTGCGTCAGGCGCTCGAACGACTCCAGCTCTCGGACTCCTCCCTCACATTTGAGGAAGAGTCTTCGGGTAATTTGGGGCGTGGCTTTAGGTGTGGTTTCTTGGGAATGCTCCATCTTGAAATCATCACGGAACGTTTGCGTCGCGAATTCGACCTTGAACTCGTGGTTACCACGCCAACTATCACCTACGAGATTACTCACGCACGCACAAAGACGGTAGACATTATTTATTCTCCAGCGCTATTTCCTGATGATGGACTGATCTCATCTGTGCGTGAACCATGGATTGATGGAGAGATAATTTTGCCCCCCGATTATTTGGGACCCGTGACACAGATTCTTTTTGAGCATGAGGCAGAAACAGGGAATACGGACATATTCGGTGAGAATCGTTTTAAAGTGGAATTCAAGATGCCACTTCGCGAGCTGATGCGTGGATTTTTCGATAAGCTGAAATCTGTTTCATCGGGATTTGCGAGCCTCTCATACGAACTCGGTGGATTTCGTGTGGCCGACGTCACTCGGCTGGATATTCTTGTAAATGATGAAGTAGTGACGGCTTTCTCTCGCGTTGTCTCACGCCGTCGCTCTCAGGAAGAGGGGGAGGCTGCGGTCAAAAAACTCGCCAAGTCCATGCCTCGGCAGATGATTGTGGTCAAAATGCAGGCAAAGGTAATGGGACGCATCATTTCTTCTGAACGACTCTCTGCAATGAAAAAAGACGTAACGGGTTATATGTATGGAGGAGACATCACGCGCAAAATGAAACTGCGCGAGAAACAAAAGAAAGGGAAGAAGAAGATGCAGGAGATGGGGACGGTGAATATTCCGCAAGATGTATTTGTCAAAATGATTCTCCCCGACGACTAGTCACTTCATTTATTTGCGCTCGATCAAATTTAATACTGCAGAGATATAAAATGATAAAATTTAAGTATGAACCCTGAACGCGAACCAAGTACACTTCTTGCTCACCCCTTACGTCAGTTTCTTGAAGGCGACCCGTCATTTCGACTTAATCGCTTAGCGGGGATGCTTAATAAAACAGAAATTGTACAGAATGAAAGTACATGGGTATCCTCCACCAAACGCGAGGAGGATGGTTCGAATACAATATCTGTCGGGACTCAGGCGCTTCCAGAGGGCGTTAGCGATCGGTGGGGATATGGAACAAGTGAACCGAGCGAACAGTTGGTCATTAAGTTGGCCCACGAACTTGCACACGGATATCAGCGCGAAAGTGGACTCGAAGAGGCCTTAGTGTCATTTTTAAATGGTAGTACAGATATTGCTAATGAACACATTCCTTTTATTGAACTTTATGCAATGCTTACGGGACTAGGACGGATAAACGGTTTAACCACGGAAGAAATTTATGCCGAACAGAGTAAGGGAACAGGACTTTTAAAAATGGAAATCTTGGAAGATATCACTGAATTAATGGCCGCATACATGATTAGTGATGAGTATTTCACTTTTAGGCTAGAGAACTCGGTTTCAAATTTAACTCATGAGGAAAAAGAACAGATAGCAACAAAGATCCTTCAAATTTGTGCCGCACTTGATGTAAATTGATTCGCCTGAGAAGCGCTTCCAAATCTGACAAAGGAAGTACAAGTAGTGTCTCAAAAATAGAAGTTTCTAGAGGAAGGCGGGGAGATATAGAAGAATCATGCTTGAGATGACCATGAGTCCAATTATTGACCACGCGACACTGAAGATTTTTTGGTGTTTTTTATTGCGAAGAAAAAGCATAATTTGGTAGTTTTATTCTGATTATTTTCGAGTATACTACATACATGTCTCGGATGCTAGATTTCAAGGAACGGAGTCGTCTACGTAAGGCAGTGTATGCAAAGCCGACTATTATAGTCTTGGCGGT
>JAYSZV010000010.1:0-13495 GCA_043737875.1 Candidatus Lloydbacteria bacterium | reverse complement strand
GAGGGGGAGTAAGTAACAAAAAAAACACCTTGATGGGTGTTTTTGTTTGGGTAAATTTTAGAATTTTAGAGTGGGCGGACTACGAATGACGTGATAGTCGGGGTTTGTGTTGCATCAACTGAGTACGTGAAATCTGCAGTGAATGCATTGTGCCCATCTTCGTATTCGACAACACCCTTGCCATTACTTACTTCGATTTTTGTCACAAAGTGCGTCCCCCCAAGTACTGCTTTTTCAGACGACAGGTCCGTAATGTGGAGTTTCACATATTCCTCAACAGCTTTATTTGTCACCGTGTCTTTTTTTGCATCAGCAGAGGGGGCTTCCGGCGTAGACTGCATGGGGAAATATCGATTTACCCCGAGCACGACAACGACCACCAATACCGCGTATATCATTAGTTTTTTATTCATATTCTCTATTTTACATAAAAAATCTTTTTTACACGATACGCATAAAAAAGCCCCTCAGAGTGAGGGGGCATTACGCTTCTCCCGAATACGCGTGGTTTCACGCGCAATGTGATAAAGACGTACACTTGCATACCAACCCGAAAACGAGCCAAGCATCGCAAAAAAGTTATAGAAGATAACCCAAGAAAAGAATCGCGACGGCTCCACGGCGCTGCTACACAATGTGACAAAAAGCACGAACAGAACAAAGAAAATATTTCGTAATCGTTTTTTTGCTCGCAATCGTGCTTCCAATCCGTACTGCCATGGTGCACAAACCATGGAGTGCTCATATATACGACAAAGTGCGAGTGTGGTGTCCGGCGCTAGCACATATCTCGTTGTCCGAAATATTTTGTCATGTGTATCACGAGCATGCGCATCTCTTTGTGCTAGTTCATGAAATCGATTAAAGTCGTCGATTTCTTCATGGGACCACTCTTCGTAGAGAAGGGGTTTCACCGTCTTTATATATGGTGCAATAGTTCTTCTTCCAAGTGACCAAAAGAACTTGTTCCACATAAAGAACCATGCATCTTTCCAGATAAACGTTGCAGGAAGGTCATTTCCTGAATCAATGATAGTCTCAGGGCGCGATTTCACAAAAAATACGTAAACCGAAAACAATAGTCGTTTGAGAATCTGGCTCATTACTTACCACCCCTGAAGAAATCTGCTCCTATTATAAATCATTGCATCAAGCGAACAAGCCTTGTGCATCGCAATGAGCAGTAGTCATGTTTTGTTTTGTCCGTGTGACTATTTTCTCAATTTTCGTGATAAACTACGCTTATGGAGCCTGAAATCGTACCACCAGTACTGGGATCGAACCCTATTAACTACCATGTGAAAACGGAGCATTTTGAGGGTCCGCTCGACCTCCTGCTTTCCCTTATCGAGAAGCGTAAGCTCTTCATTAGTGATTTCTCGCTATCCAAAGTAGCCGATGACTACATCGCGCACATTCGTCGCTTCGAAGCATTCCCCATGAACGATGTGGCAAATTTTCTTTTGGTTGCCTCTACCTTAGTCCTCATCAAATCAAAATCGATATTACCCAACCTCAATCTCACCACTGATGAAGAGAGTGATATCGACGACTTAAAGCGGAGGCTTGCCATGTATGAGCTCTTTCGCAATTTGAGTGAGCACGTCAAAAAGAACTTTGGCAAACAGCTCATCTTTGAACGTAGTGGGAGACCCGAGATGCAAGTCGTCTTTGCGCCTGACGCGCGCGCGAGTGCGGTACAGATGGGTCAGTCCATCAAAGATGTGGTGAATGCACTCCCCAAGAAAATTATTATCCCCAAGGCGACAGTAAAAAAAGTCATATCGCTCGAAGAGATGATGACGCGACTTTCTGGTCGCGTGACCCAAGCGCTCAAAACAAGTTTTTCCCAATTTTCGCGCTACTAGAAGGGGGCTCCCATCGCAAGAGAACAGCGCGTTGAAATCATCGTGTCATTCCTCGCAATGCTCGAACTCGTCAAGCAGGGAATAGTGCATGTCACCCAACATGAAGATTATGGCGACATCGACATCGAGACCCACAAATTCGATACACCCCACTACACGTAAGCTGACGAGAGTGGACCCTTGCTGTGCGTATGTGGTATTTCAAAATGAGCGGTATTGCGCTACACTAACCCCATCATGGAACTTCCAAAAGCCATATCCGCCATACTGTTTTACCAAGCTGAGCCCACCACCGTGAAGCGCCTTGCAGAGCTCCTCAAGCGCACCGAGGGAGAAGTACGTGACGCGCTACTCACGCTCGAAAGCACTCTCGCCAGTACAGGACTTCGATTGGTCCAAAATGACGACGCGGTAACGCTCGGAACTGCGCCCGAAGCAAGTGCGCTCATCGAGGCAATTACCAAAGAAGAACTTTCTAAAGACCTTTCTAAGGCAGCTCTTGAAACATTGGCCATCGTGCTCTACAAAGGACCAATTACGCGAAGTGAAATCGATTATATTCGTGGAGTGAACTCAACGTTTATACTTCGAAATTTACTCGTGCGCGGTCTAGTCGAGAAAGTAGAGAATCCAAATGACCAGAGAAGTTTTCTCTACAAATCGACATTTCAATTACTTGAGTATATGGGTATCGCCAAGATTGATGAATTGCCAGACTATCACGATGCAATAGCGCAACTCGGTGCTTTTGTTGTGACCAAACAAGAGGAGGACCGTGCACTTACTACTGTACCCACGAGCGGGGAAACGAATGAGGAGAAAGCGGAGCTCGTGTCAGACGCCATGGAGATGGATGAGCTCGCACTCGAAGAAGAAGCTGCAATATCCGAAGAAGACGAAGCGGGGGGAGGATTTGATGATGAAGAGCTACGTGAACATACCGATGCGACAAAGATTTCAGACACACCATGACCACTCTACCCAAACTGCAATTTTTGCTCGTCGTACTAATACTTGGTTTCCTTACTGGTCCTCGTGCGCTTCTCGCAATCCAAAAACTCACTCCCAACGACGGCGCATCGACATCGCAGAATAGTGCACAGATTGTTGGAATGGGAGAGCGACCCGCAAGTCAGCGGGTAAAAAGTGTTACAAAGGTTACCCCATTCGACGATATTGCACTCACGGGGAGCAGTATTTACGTATGGGATATCGCCACGCACAAAAAGCTCTACGGAAAGAACGAGCAAGTTCAACTGCCACTCGCATCAGTAACCAAGATGATGATGGCCCTTGTCGCCACTGAACTCATACCAAAAAACACGAAAATTACCATTCGCCCGACCGATCTCCTCGAAGAAGGTGACAGCGGTTTGTTCGTTGGAGAAAAATGGCGTTTCGATGAATTGCTCAAGTTTACGCTCGTATCCTCATCCAATGACGGAGCGAGTGCAATTGCAGGCGTTGCAGGAGCGAACTTAATCCGAAATGCATCCTCCACTGATGCGCTCACAAATAAAAAATTATTTATTTTGCGCATGAACGAGAAAGCAAAAGAAATTGGATTAGATAACACATATTTTTCAAATGAAAGTGGGCTCGACATAGAGAGTCTTACCTCGGGTGCATATGGGTCCGCGCGTGACATGGCGATGCTTTTTGAATATGTTTTTAAAAAGCATCCCGATCTTTTTACTTCAACTGCTCAATCATCACTAAGCCTGAAATCAGAAAACAACATTGTTCATCGCGTCACCAACACCAACCCTAAAGTATCGCGCATCAATGGCATCATCGGCTCAAAAACAGGCTATACCGACCTTGCGGGAGGGAACCTCGTTGTCGTTGTGGATATCGGCATCGATCACCCCGTGGTCATTTCCGTACTAGGCTCTACGCGCGACGGGCGATTCACTGACGTAGAGAAGCTCATTAATGCAAGCGTAAAATCCATAACTTTGGAAACTGCGGGCAAATAAATTGTCATGATTACGGATGTCATCAAAATTCTTATTCCTGCAGCAATCTCTTTTTTCGTAGGAATTGCAATGACGCCCATTCTTGCAAACTTCCTATACGCACAAAAAATGTGGAAGAAGTCGAGCGTGAAGCACACCATCGACGGTCAAGATGCCACCATCTCGAGCAAACTTCATAACGATGAGGAGCGCAAGACACCACGCATGGGTGGCATCGTCGTCTGGGGAAGTGTCATTATCACTATTTTTGTACTATGGCTTCTTTCGATGTTCTTCCCCAATGAAGCCACGGGGAAACTCAATTTTCTTTCTCGCAATCAAACATGGCTTCCGCTTTTCACGCTTATCGGCGGGGCGCTGTGTGGACTCGTCGATGACTATCTGGTCTGTCGCGACCTTGGTACCTACAGGGGTGGGGGACTCTCGCTGAAAACTCGCCTTATCTTCGTGGGGCTCCTTGGGGCGCTCGGTGCGTGGTGGTTCTACGTGAAGCTCGGCATGGATAGCCTCTACATTCCATTTTGGGGAGATATCTATGTGGGTATGTTCTTTATCCCCATCTTCATTATTTTTATAATTGGCATTTATTCTGGTGGCATCATCGACGGGATAGACGGTCTTGCGGGAGGGGTATTCGCGCCAATCTACGCAGCATACGCAGTCATTGCATTCGCGAATGGGCAAATCGATATCGCCGCCTACGCCTCCGTCGTCGTTGGGGGACTCTTGGCTTTTTTGTGGTTCAACATTCCGCCTGCGCGATTTTTCTGTTCCGAAACGGGCACCATGGCACTCACCACATCGTTGGTCGTACTCGCATTTCTCACCAATGCAGTATTCGTACTCCCCATCATTGCGTTTCTTCTCGTAGTCACCAGCGCATCGAGCATCATACAAATCGCATCCAAAAAGTATCGTGGCAAAAAAGTGTTCATTGTCGCACCGCTTCACAATCATTTTCAGGCACTAGGTTGGCCAGCCTATAAAGTCACAATGCGGTATTGGGTCATCAGTTCCGTACTTGCAGTTATTGGTGTCATCATTCATCTCGTCGGCTAACTCCTTATACACAGCAAAAACCAAGCATTTTCGGGGTATAATAGATGGATGCGCGAACAGAAAAGTGTAGACAAAATATTCCTGACGATTGTCCTCACGCTCATTGGAGTGGGTTTTCTCGTATTTGTTTCCGCTGCACTTGGTATGTGGGCAAAGAGTGGTGCAAAGTTTAGTAACATCCTCATTTCTCAGCTTGCATTTGGACTCTGTGGTGGGGGCATAGCGATGTACATCGCATCACGTATCAAATATACGCATCTCCGCAAACATGCATTTTGGATATTTTTGCTCAGTGTCATACTTTCCGTTTTGGTTTTTGTCCCCGGCATAGGGATGGAGCATGGAGGTGCCAAACGTTGGATTGATGTCGGCATAACCACATTTCAACCAGGTGAAGTACTTAAGTTCGGCGTTATTGTGTACCTCGCAGCATGGCTCACGCTTTTTAAAAGGAAAATTCACAAGCCATTATTTGGTATTTACCCACTCCTCGTCGTCCTTGGTATTGCGTGCGCAGTGTTCATCGCACAACGTGACACGGGAAGTTTTCTTATCGCAGCGTGTGCAGGTGCGGCCATGTACATTGCAGCGGGGGCTCGCTGGAGGGATATATTCATTTTATTCTTGATTGGCGTCGTCGGACTCGTCGCACTCGCACTCTGGCGACCGTATGTACTCGATCGCTTCACTACACTTTGGAATCATGATGATTTTCAAGGTTCTGGTTATCAGTTGCGTCAGTCCCTCATCGCGATTGGCTCGGGGGGCATTATAGGCAAGGGCTTTGGGCAAGGAGTACAAAAATTTAATTATCTCCCTGAGGCGCAAGGGGACTCCATTTTTGCTGTTTTAGGAGAGGAGTTTGGCTTTGTGGGTACAACAATGTTAGTCATCCTCTATGTTCTTTTTGCATTGCGAGGGCTGTGGATAGCCGCGCAAACGCCAGATGTTTTCAGTAGACTCATGGTGGTTGGACTTGTTATACTCATTACATCGCAATCCTACATAAATATCGCCTCGATGCTTGCAATTGCACCACTTACGGGTGTTCCTCTGGTTTTTGTGAGTCACGGAGGGACAGCGCTCTTGGTCGCGATGACTGAGGTGGGAATTTTATTGAATATATCGAGATATCGAATGAGCTAGCTAACCGAGAATACTACCCATGAAAATATTATTTGCAGGAGGAGGGACAGGTGGACATTTTTTTCCGATTATCGCGGTTGCTGAGGCTGTGAATGACCTTGTCGCCAAAGAGCACATTGGTCCCGTAGAGCTTATTTACATGTCTGATACGCCATTTGACAGGGATACGCTCGCCAAAAACAAACTCTCTTTTGTGGAGGTAATGGCGGGCAAGCGACGCACATATTCTTCCTCAAAAAACTTCACCGATGTATTCAAAACTATTTTTGGTTGCTGTATTGCAACCGTAAAAGTTTTTCTCATCTATCCTGATGTTGTTTTCGGCAAAGGAGGCTATGCCAGCTTTCCTGCAATGTTTGCAGCACGAGTACTTCGTATACCCGTCGTCATTCACGAGTCAGATATCATTCCTGGAAAGGTGAACAAGTGGATTGCGAATTATGCGACAAAAGTTGCTATTTCGTATCCCGAAGCAGCAAATCATTTCTCTCGCAAGGATCGCATTGCGTACACAGGACAGCCCATTCGCAAAAACCTACTCCAGATTCCTACCGAGAATCCATTTACCGCACTTGGGCTTGAGCCAAATGTGCCTGTGGTACTCGTTATTGGAGGTTCGCAAGGTGCAGAAAAAATTAATGAAAATATTATCGACATACTTCCTCGACTTATCGAAAAGTGTCAGGTTGTACACCAGACGGGGGAAGCGAATTACGAATGGATGCGCAAACGCGCTGCGGGAGTCCTCCCCGATAATCCGCTTGCGCCACGCTACCACCCGTATGCATTTCTCGATGGAGCGCAATTGCGCCTCGCAGCCAAAGCGTCGTCTCTCGTTATCTCGCGTGCGGGCTCGGCGATATTTGAAATCGCCACATGGCAGAAGCCCTCTATCCTCATCCCTCTCCTTATTGCTCGTGACGACCATCAGCGCGAAAACGCATATAGCTATGCGCGCACCGGTGCATGCACCGTCCTCGAAGAAGGGAACTTAAAGCCTGGGCTTTTCTATTCGGTCATAGAGTCCATTATGGCCGATGGTTCAGTCCAAGCAAAAATGATTGAGGGGACGAGGGAATTTACGAAGCCGGATGCGGCGGAGAAGATTGCGCAGGCTTTACTCTCAATAGCAACCCACCACTAGTATGTCCAATTTTGGCGTATTACTTCGTTGTCTTCGTCGCCAGCTTGCAAGCAATAAGAAACTATTGCATGCAAACATGGCTTCCTCGACGCCTCGTACTACATCCAAAATGGGATATACTCATTTTGATTAAATACCCGATATGAACAACCCAGAGAAAAAAGTAGTGACACGATTCGCACCATCCCCAACGGGATTTTTGCATGCAGGTTCATATCGGACGGCCATCTTTTCTTATCTCTTTGCCCGCAAACATCGTGGGAGATTCGTCTTACGTATTGAAGATACCGATCGCGAACGTTCAAAAAATGAGTTCGAAGATAATATTTTAAGTAGCCTACTTTGGCTTGGTATCGAATACGATACATTCGTCAGGCAATCCGAAAATGTATCGCGCCACAAAGAAGTCTTACTTGCCATGATAGAAAGAGGCCATGCATATATTTCAAAAGAGACTGCAAAGGACGGATCAGGCATCATTAAGGAAATTATCCGTTTCAAGAATCCCAATATCGACGTTACCTTCGCTGATGAAATAAAAGGCGAAGTCACCATGAACACCACTGATCTCGGTGACTTTGTTATCGCAAAAAATATTCAGGAACCCTTGTTTCACCTTGCAGTTGTTGTCGATGATTTTGACGAAGGCATCACGCATGTCATACGAGGAGAGGACCATGTATCAAATACACCGCGACAAATCCTCATCCAGCGCGCGATAGGAGCTCCTACGCCAGTTTATGCACATCTTCCGCTCGTACTTAGCCTCGATAAACAAAAGCTCTCGAAGCGTCGCGGGGCGCTTGCGCTCACTGATTATCGTGAGCAGGGATACTTGCCACAGGCAATCTTAAACATGGTTGCAATGGTGGGATGGAATTCAGGGACCACCGAGGAGATTTATACAAAAGATTCTTTGATTGAGTCCTTTGACCTTAGTCGTGTCCAAAAATCTGCTGCAGTTTTCAATCCAGAAAAACTCGATTGGCTAAACAAAGAGCACATCAAGCTTTTATCACAAGAGAAGAAACTCGACTTACTTCGTGCATTTATGCCGAAAGAAATAATCATGCTTCCGCTCTTTGATGCTAATTTTCTTAAAGTTGCCCCACTCCTGCTAGAGAGGATTTCGCATTTCGGAGAACTTGTGTCGCTTGCAGAAGCAGGAGAGATTGCTTATTTTTTTGATTCGCCAACATATTCCAAAGAAAAACTTTTCTGGAAAGATGAGCGCGATGAAACAAAACTCTTCGAAAGACTTATGCACGTAAAAGAATCTTGGTCGGATGTAGCGGAAGCAGAATACAACCCCGAACAACTAAAATCCGTATTATGGGAATACGCGGAGAAAGAGGGCAGGGGACAAGTCCTTTGGCCAACACGCGTTGCACTCTCGGGAAGAGAGAAGTCCCCAGACCCATTTCAGCTTGCTACAATTTTGGGCAAGTCTGAAACACTTCGTCGCCTCGAAGACGCAATTCAAATGCATCATGGATAAAAAAAGCTTCAACACTCTTTACGATATTCGAATTATTATCGCGCTTATTGCGCTCGTGTGCACATTCTATGTCTCGACACATATAGCATCTGCGCAAACGAATCGTGTTGAGGAATTAAAGCAAAGTATTTCTACACGTGAGGACGATATCAAGCAACTCGAAGAAGAAATTGCCGACTACAAGATACGGCTTGATAACGTTGGAACTCAAAAAAAAACACTCCAAAGTGCAGTACAGACACTTGATCTTTCTCGTGCGAAACTCAGCAAAGATATCCAGCTCACACAGAAAAAAATTGAACGTACAAACGGGGTCATACGTGACCTCAACGACAACATCACACAAAAGGAGTTACGTATAGAAAAGAATAAGCGTGCGATTTCGGAAATTATTCACAAACTTGATCAATTGGACTCAAGCTCTTTACTCGAAGTAGTGTTGAGTAACTCCAGCATATCTCAATTCTTCGAAGACGCCGACGACCTTACGAGACTCCAGGCATCTGCGCGTGACAGCATCAAAAGCTTGGAGCGTCTCAAGCAAGAACTGAACAAATCAAAAAGTGCGCATCAAACTGAGCGTAAGGGGCTCACGGGGCTTACGTCACAACTGACCGACCAAAAACAAATTACGGACAGCACGCGCACACGTCAGGCGATCCTGCTCTCTTCGACAAAGAATCAAGAGTCAAATTATAAAAAAATACTTTCACAGCGCGAGCGAAGTAAGGAACAGTTTGAAAAAGAGATTGAAGACTTTGAAGCTCAGCTCCGCGCAGAAATCGACCCAAATAGTTTTCCAGAAGCCGGCACTAAGGTACTTTCATATCCACTCAGCAATCCGCAGATTACCCAAAAATTTGGGAGGACGGTTGATGCGCGTCGTCTCTATGTTTCTGGCACACATAACGGTATGGATTTTCGGGCTGCACCGGGATCGGTCATCATGGCCTCCGCGGGTGGGGTCGTTACCGCGACAGGCGACACTGACCGTATTTGCCCCGGAGCATCTTACGGACGTTGGGTGCTCGTGAAGCATCCGAATGGACTCTCTACGCTATACGCCCATTTGGAGCTCATCAAGGCACGCGTGGGGCAATCTGTAGTGTCGGGAGACACACTCGGCTATAGTGGCAATACAGGTTATTCAACAGGACCCCATTTACATTTTTCCGTGTATGTCACGAGCGCCCTCGAAATCCGAGAACTTCCAAGCAAGTCATGTAAGGGTGCAGTATTCCGTATACCAGTGGCTGCTGCAAATGCATATCTTGATCCTCAGTCGTATCTCTAGCACTTAGGAACATATAATCTACTCACTATGATAAAACTCTTACTATCGTTCGCCATATTTGCAGGAATTGTTTACTACTACAATATCGATCTTATTTCACTCGTAGAGAAAAGTGGCGCACCCAAATGGCTATCCGAGCGCGGATACACAACCAAGAGTGGCATTGTTGCATCAACAACATCCTCAAACTCAGCCACGACAATTGCACCATAAGAAAAAGTGGTGCAATAATATTGTGCGACATGATTAATCATCAGTATTCTTTATGATTGGCCAACCAAAATACTTCGGCGATAATTATTAGCCCATGAGGGAAGTTGATTGTCCGACATATTTCCATTATGTCGGACAATCAACTTTATCTTTTGCGACATATCAATTTACAAAGCGAGAAATTAAATAGAGAAGAAGTAATAAAATGTAAGCTGTGAAAAACCCATGCAACACAAGTCTTTTTGCAAATTGATATGTCGCAAAAGATATATTGTGCGACGTATCATCAGAAAGTAGGGACAATATAAAAAACCGCTTATTACTGCGGTTTTACTATTCCCTGCGGCACGAACCAGCCCTGTCCATTAAAAAGTTAATTTCTTTTATGTGAGATTTCACTCACCGTACATTGTCAGTTTAATTGCCTCCAGCTCGATAATGACTGCAGGGTCAGTAATGCGAGCGAAGCGGGGAAAAGTTTTCCCGTCCTTCGTCACATCTTCCATCCACATTGCAAGCGGGCGCACATCGAACAATTTCCCTTCCTTAAATACTTTGGCCTCATAGAGGGGTCGATAGATCGCAAGCATCTTGTCTTCGGGTCTACAGTCGGACTCTGTGTGCATCCCGCCACCCACAAACTCTTAGGCGTAGTTATTCACCGCTCCCAGTGGATCGTGCTTGTAGTGGTAGTAAAAGCCTTTTTCAGGAATGTTGGGTGTGTTTTGCATATATGGGTTTCGTCGTTACTTGAGAATTTCTCCCAAATCCTACCATGGCACACGGCATTGCCCTACCCCGTGCTTTTTTCACAAATCTGATATATTATCTCCCTACCCTATTTTAGATGAGGTGCTACTAATTCAGGGATATAGAATAGTGTGCGTGCACCAATCAGAGACACATGGCAGGAAGAAAAATCGGGCTATCGGAAAGTTGTAATCTACATGCACGTCAGGATATAGTGCATGCACTGGCCACAAGGAAGATCGAAGGTGAAGTTATTAATTCGGGCTATCGGAAGATAGTAGTCTACATGCCATCGTGATAGTGTGCATGCACCTAGCTATGTAGCAGATGGAGTGGGAAGTAATTAATTCGGGCTATCGGATAGTGGTAGTCTACATGCATGGGGTGCATGTGGCGGCAGTTCGATTCTGCCTAGCCCGACTGAATGGAGAAAATCCTTATTATGAGAATGAGGATGCTTTTCTCTTGTAATTACTAATGTAAATTTACACTTTTTTAGCGAATACTTGACATATCAGACATATGAGTGCAAAATTTTATTTAGTTATCTTCTTTCCTCTCATTCATAGGAGCAACCAATGAAAACAAGAGTCATCCTGCGCGCACTACCTCCGAACGATGAATGCACAGTGAGGTTCTCTTCGCATAATGCGCCACCCCTTTTGATCGGTGACACTTTTCAACTTCCCATCATGGACAACCTTGGTGTCGCAACTGTCAAAAAGCGAAATTGGCACGGGCAAGAACTCGTAATTCTCTGTGACGCTAGCCACTTCCTTGTCAACAATTTGATTAAGTCAGCAACCAAAATGAACTGCCGTGTTGATGACTACGAACTCCCCTCTCTGGATTGGTCATATCCAGACGACGCATAACCGCCATAGCGAAACTGTTACGGCGGTTTCCTTTTACTCAAATTTGTCAATCGATGGCAGAAATCAAACTTAGACAAAAAACGCCACTTTGGCGTTTATTATGTATTCCCTGCTTTCATTTAGTCGCGTTTTTTTGCAAATGACGCACCCCAATTATTCATGGTCTTGAGGACTGGCTCAAGAGACTTACCTAAAGTGGTGAGCTTGTATTCAACACGCGGAGGAACTTCTGGGTATACCTTGCGGTCTACGATACCAAATTTTTCTAAACTTCCGAGACGGAGTGAGAGCGTGCGCGGTGAAATGCCTGAAAGTGCTTTCTCAATCTGTCCGAAGCGCTTGATGCCACCCACGAGCTCGTTGATAATCAAGACAGTCCACTTGCTTCCAATAACTTGGAGTGTATTCTCAACTGGGGAGTGAATTGTTTTTTTAGTGTATTTTTTCATAAATTTTACTGTGAGGTTAGTGATGGAATAAATGTTCCTCAAGAAAAAGAGTGTAAGTGTACATTATACTTCCTAAAAATATGTTGTCAAATAAGGTTCTTTCCAGATGTGGAAAAATACTTACAAATGAAACACTTGCAGTTGTACTATTATATTCCCTTGCAGGTGCTGGACGGTTTATATCCTTTTTGCTCCGCTTCTTCTTTACTAGCAAACCATACCTGATTCTTTTCGTGAATTCTTTTTGCACCACTGCACCATGGCAAGTGATATGTCTTTCCTGATTTAGATCCTACATATATTCCATTATCTGTTACCCCACTTGTGGCACTCGCAATATTTTCTGTTACTGGAATACTCGCTATCCCTGCTTTATTCGCAGATACAAGTGATACAGAAGACGTATTACGGGAATCCGTAATACGGAGCTCCCCTACCCTTTTTTCTTCCAGCGCTGAGTAGCGACCTATGATAAATGCTCCGAAAGCTACGAGTGCGACCACGAAAATGACAAAAATGTCCTTAGGAAGGTCTTTTGTGTATTTTACTTCATGAAACATTTTTTGTAGGTATTTCCTCATATTTTCCTATTTTTAAGATATTGGAGTTCACTTCAAACCACTTTTCTACAAAATTTGGGTGGATTGAGGGACTAATTACCAAAAAGGGGTTGATTTCGTGGACTCTTTCTGGTAACCTCATGACACAATATTTATACAACATATTACGCATAACCCCACGGTATGGCAACTAAAAAATCAGGAGGATCAACAAAAAATGGTCGCGACGCAAATCCGAAGTATCTTGGAATGAAACTTCATGACGGGCAGGTTGCGGCAGTAGGAAACATTCTTGTGCGCCAGCGTGGCACCAGAGTCGTTCCCGGAAAGAATGTGAAGGTTGGAAAAGACCACACACTCTATTCCATGATAGACGGCAAGGTATCCTACAAGACTGTCCGCAAGACACGTTTTGACGGACACATGCTGACAAAGAAGATGGTATCTGTTAATTAGAGAGTAGTAGGTAGAAAGTAGTCAGTAGAAAAGAAAAAAACCGCCGAGAGGCGGTTTTTTCTTTTGTTGCATTTATTGCATTTTCTACTCCCTACATACTACCTACTACTCACTAGCTGCTTCTGCCTCTGCTTCTACCTTGAGTGCGAATTCTGCAGTCTTTTCTCCCACCTTGACGGTGATAGAAAATTCTCCGACTTCCTT
>JAYSZV010000009.1:0-6204 GCA_043737875.1 Candidatus Lloydbacteria bacterium | reverse complement strand
TCTTTTGCTACACCAGAAATTATTGAAATTGACTTTGATGTACTGATAGGAGAACTACCTTCACCCACAACATACGAACGCATTTCAGAAGAAGTGGAAATGAAGTACCAGACTCTTTCTGCATATCCGTTCATCGTGCGCGACATTGCAATTTTCGTACCTGAAACCGTAACGGAAACTTACATCGAAGAAAAACTTACAGGGGAAGCGGGAGACCTTTTGGTCCGATTTTCGCGCTTCGACAGGTTCCAAAAAGAAGGAGAATCTCGCATCTCCTATGGGTTCCGCATGGTTTTCCAGTCATTCGAGCGTACGCTTACTGACGATGAGGTGGGGAGCATTATGGAGCGCGTAACGATCTCGTGCAATGCCGAAAAAGAGTGGAGCGTGCGGTAGTCCACAAGACGAGATGGGGCGTCAAAATACGTTGCAAATAAACTCTTTTTTGCATGTATTTGCGCTTCCCAGACTACTGTCGATTTGGTATACTGCTCACATTAGATTGCTCACCCAAGGTGGTAAATTGGGTGGGCAATTATCTATTCTAATTCTAGTTTATCCACTCTAAACCCGAGACATGCCTAAAAAAGACGACACAAAAAAAGAAAAAGCGTATGGTTCAGAGTCCATCCAAGTCTTGGAGGGTCTGGAGCCAGTGCGCAAGCGCCCCGGTATGTATATCGGCTCGACAGGTGTCGAGGGACTGCACCATTTGATTTGGGAGATTTTTGATAACTCGCGTGACGAAGCGATGGGTGGACACTGTAATCACATCGAGGTGGCACTCCTTCCCGGGAACCGTATACGCGTCGTGGATAACGGTCGTGGTATCCCCGTGGACGTCCATGCAAAAACCAAAGTTTCTGCGCTCGAGACGGTCATGACGACCCTCCATGCAGGAGGTAAGTTTGGTGGCGACGAAAGCGGCTATAAAGTATCTGGTGGACTCCACGGTGTGGGGGCATCGGTCGTCAACGCGCTATCGCAATACGCGAAGGTCAACGTACATCGCGATGGAGGCGAACATGTGCAGGAATATGTGCGTGGAAAGCAAAAGGCGAAGGTAAAGCAACTCGGCAAGTCTGCGCGTCGCGGTACGGTTGTCCTCTTCGACCCAGATCCAGAAATTTTTAGTGAAATTAGATTCAGCTGGAATACCATCGTGTCGCACTTGCGCCAGCAGGCCTATCTCGTGAAAGGTGTAGAAATCAACGTGCTCGATTTGCGCGAGTATGAAGGGAAGATAGACCTCGATGGTGCATTCTACATTAAGGAATTGGGCTACAACGTGCCCTCGATGTCTTTCTTCTTCGAAGGAGGGCTCTTCTCGTTGATAACATTCTACAACAAGTTTCAAGCTCCGATTCACAAAAATATTTTTTATATTGAAAAGCAGGAAGGCAATGTGTTTGTCGAAGTGGCGCTTCAGTACGTCGACGACATCACATCGCGCGAAATCGCATTTGCAAATAACACCTACAACTCTGAGGGGGGCATGCACGTGACGGGTTTTCGTACCGCGCTCACTCGTACACTCAATGATTATGCAAAGAAAAATAATGTCGGCAAAGAAGCCGAAGAAGGATTCACTGGCGACGACGTACGTGAGGGACTGACCGCCGTCATTTCCGTCAAAATGCCCGAGATTCAATTCGAAGGTCAGACGAAAGCAAAGCTCGGCTCCGTCGAAGCGCGTGGTGCCACAGAGTCCGTCTTTGGTGAGGCATTTGCCTCATTCCTCGAAGAGCATCCTGAGGATGCCAAAGCTATCATCGGGAAAGTGGTGCTTGCGCTCAGGGCACGCAAGGCGGCCAAGGCTGCAAAGGACTCCGTGTTGCGCAAGGGTGCCTTGGAGGGCCTCACGCTCCCCGGAAAGCTCGCCGACTGCCAGTCACGCAGTGCAGAAGAATCCGAGCTTTTCATTGTTGAGGGAGACTCTGCAGGTGGCTCTTCAAAGCAGGGTCGCGACAGACGCACGCAAGCCATCCTTCCACTCAAAGGTAAGATTCTGAACGTGGAGCGCGCTCGCCTCGACAAGATGCTCGCATCAAACGAAGTCCGCGCGCTCGTCATCGCACTTGGTACTGCCATTGGTGATGTGTTCGATATTACCAAGCTCCGCTATCACAAGATCATCATCGCAACCGACGCCGACGTGGACGGCGCACACATCCGTACACTTCTTCTTACGCTTTTCTATCGCTACTTTAAGCCCGTCGTTGAGGCAGGGCATGTCTACATCGCACAACCGCCACTCTTTAAGGTGAAGAAAGGGAAGGAGATATTCTACTTCTACTCAGAAGAACAGAAGAATAATTTTCTGAAGGAGCAGAAAATCGATGCTTCGGAGCTAGAGGACAACGAATCAGGCGAAGTTTCCGAAGAGGCGACCGAGGAAGAAGAGGCAGATGCCAAGGTGAAGCGCGTAGCCAAGGTGCATATTCAGCGCTATAAGGGTCTTGGAGAGATGAATCCCGAAGAGCTCTGGGAAACGACCATGGACCCCATGCAACGCGTCCTCAAGAAAGTGCATATCGAAGATGCGCAGGAGGCAGACAAGATATTCGACCTCCTCATGGGTACCGAAGTCGGCCCACGCAAGTCATTCATTCAGTCGAACGCAAAGCTCGCGAATCTGGACGTATAATACGAAATTTCACTATTGAAAAATCCGCAACCTTTGGTTGCGGATTTGCTTAGTGGAGTTTGTTCCGAGTGGGGAAATATTCTTCTTCAATTTCACTGTAGCAGACTCGTACATGATCGAGTTCTAATGTCGTGTCAGCGTCGAGGTGTTTTTTGTATTCATGAAACACCGTGACGTGGTCTGTTTTCTTCTGTGTTTTTTTGTCGGGATAGAAGAAACCAATTGCGACCCCATGTCCTTCGTTGGAAAGCTGAGGGAGTCGACGAATAAGTTGAAGGAGGCTGATGGGCCCACCCAATGCAATGTGCGGGTGCTCCTTGCGAAAACGAACGCCTTTACGCTTGTTTGCGATATCGGCATCGGTGATTGCAAAGTACGAACGTAGAAAAACGACAAGATGCTCTAGCTCATCCATCTCGTCTGCTTGGTAGATGATCATTACTCCTATTGGAGTATAACGAAGGTTGCCTTTGGAAACCCCAATTGGATATATAGGCACTGATTCCATAGATCCTTTCGAGGTAAGAACATGCTCGATTCAGTCTATACGAAAAGCTGTGTGGACGACAAGTTGACTGATTTGTTGGTGTATCTCTTCTTGTTATGCAAGATTACTCGCCCCACTCAAGCGAAACGAAGAATTTATGGCATAAAAAATAGACCATAACGTGGCCTATTTTAATGCATATCTGTTTTGTTGGGAAAAAACAGTCGTTCAGCTTCAGTAAGAATACCGTAAAGAGGGAAGAATTCATGCTCCTCATCCCACTCGAATATTTTGTTCGCATCATGTTTGATTTGCTCAATGCCCGCTATATATTCCTTGAATGTTGCGCGAGTTGTATCAAGAAAATACAGTGAAATGTAGCCAAGAATAATACGCTCACCTTCAGAAAATTTTTCGAATTCTTTTCTGAGTTTCGCGACACTCGACCTTATACCATCGAATGCGATGGCGGGAATGAGTACAGATGTGCTTTTCTTGCTCGCGGTAAGCGCTTCAAGAAAATAGAGCATATGCATAAGATACTCAGCGTCTAACTCTTCGTAACGAACCTCTAGCCCCATGTGAAGGGGATTTTTGTCGAAAAATATCGGAAATATTTTCATCTAAACCCTCCTTCTTTTCTAACAAAATACTCTCTACACAGTATAGGGAGTTATTGTAAACGCGCCACCCATCGTGGTTGACGTAAGTAAATGCTGGGCTATTTCTTGAGATGTATCTCTTCTTCGAGGCGAAGGAGGAGCTCGGGAATGGTACATTCACCAATCTTTCCCGCATCGCGCGATTCGAGGGTGACCTTCTTGCCTGCAACTTCTGCATCACCAATGACGAGCATGTAGGGGGTTTTCTCTACTTTTGCTCCGCGAATCTTCTTGCCGAGTGAGTCGCTCTCGAGGGCAAGGGTCACACGGATATCCTTATCGAGGAGTGTATCGGCGACCTCCTTGGCGAATGCATGATGAGCATCGCTGATAGGGAGGATTGCCACTTGTGTGGGGGAAAGCCAGAGAGGAAAGTTGCCCCCAAGGTGTTCGATGATGACTGAGAGGAAGCGTTCGATGGAGCCCATGATGGCGCAGTGAATCATGACCACGGTCTCTTTCTCGCCCTTCTCATTAGTGCAAACGAGGTCGAAGCTTTTCGGTTGATTGAAATCGAGCTGAATGGTTGCTATTTGTTGGGTGCGCCCGATAGAGTCTTTGGCGATGAAGTCGATTTTCGGGCCGTAGATAGCTGCCTCGCCCTTTCCATCTATGAAATTGGTCACTCCACGTTTTTTCATGAGTGCAAGAAGTGCATCTTCTGATTTTCTCCATGTTGAAGCATCTCCTAGATACTTTTCAGGATGCGCATCGTCATGTCGTGAGAATCGCACCTGCAAATTGGTGAAACCAAATGTACCGTAGAATTGGTCGATGATATCCCAAATAGCAAAGGCCTCTTCTTCAATTTGGCTCTCACGACAAAAAACGTGCGCGTCATCCTGCGTGATGGCGAGTACGCGCGAAAGTCCAGAGAGTTCGCCAGATTGTTCGTCGCGATACACCATCGTCGTCTCTGCGTAGCGCTGGGGCATGTCACGATAACTTTTTGGGAATGCTGCGAATATCTGCGTGTGGTGTGGGCAGTTCATCGGCTTCATTGCGTACTCGCGGTCTTCGCGCGTTTTTATCTTGAATAAGTCATCAGCGTATTTCGCCCAATGACCCGATGTTTGATAGAGCTCTTTTTTGGTGATGTGGGGGATGGTGACCTTCTGATAGCCTTTCTTTTTGCGCATGCTCCAAACGTAGTCATTCAATAGCTCTCGAAGAATTGTGCCTTTCGGAGTCCAGAGGGGGAGTCCTGCGCCGACAAGGTCGGAGAAAACAAAGAGCCCCAATTCTTTTCCGAGCTTACGGTGGTCGCGCTTCTTTGCTTCCTCGAGCATGTGCTCATAAGTCTCAAGCTCGGCTTTGGTTTCAAATGCATATCCGTAGATACGCGTGAGCATCGCATTCTTCTGGTCTCCGCGCCAGTACGCTCCTGCGATGCGTGTGAGCGTGAATGCGTCAGCAGAGACTTCGCTCGTGCTCGAGACATGCCCACCTTTACATAGGTCGGTGAAGTCGCCGAGCGTATACGCCGTAAGAGTCTTGCCACCTTCTGCGTACTCACTGAGGAGTTCAAGCTTGAACGGCTGTGTTGCAAAAAGAGTTTCTCCCTCCGCCTTTGTAATCTCACGCCCCGTCATTGCAATCTTCTGATTGATGAACTTGCGCATCGACTTTTCAAATGACTTGAGGTCATCTGGGGTAGGAGTCTTGGTGAACTGAAAATCATAATAAAACCCGTCATCGGTGACAGGGCCAATGCCCATAATTACCTTCGGATCGAATTCTTTCGCAGCCATAGCAAGAAGATGTGCAAACGTGTGGCGAATATCGTGGAGTTTTTCGGCGTTTTCCATATGTAGGATATTACCATTTTTTGTGCGATGAGAATATTTGACGAATGAGTGTATTCTGGTAAAAAGCGTGACGCAAAAAAAGACAACATCGGTAGTATTTTTTCATCGTATTCATTGACGACGAATTCGTTGGTGGTAGTCTTAAATTCAGTACGATACGTTGCCGGGATAAAAAACCTACGAAAAGGAGAGAGCATGGTTACTGAGATTATTGAGTCGCGTGCGATGAGAAATTGTTACTTTAAAATTGAGTTCGAATACGTTCCGAGGAATGGCTTTGTCACCGAAAGCGAAAAAAGTTGGACAGCAGAACTTTCTGCTCATTGTGGTGTCACTGAGATTCAGGGAGAAATTGAGCGGATGGCCAGCTCGCTCGGTGTCGAGCGCTGGACACTCGTGCATTTCCAACGGTTTTAAAAACAAATGACCTCACACATTGTGTGAGGTTTTTTATTGCGTAAAAGAAATTTTTTAGAGCGCTTTCACTTTCTCAGCTATCAATGATGGAGCGTCGTTGCGACGTGAGAATCTGCCCTTGATGGCAATGCATTTGTCGGGGCCCAAGAGGTCCTTACATTCCGCCATCGTGCGCGGGAAGAC
>JAYSZV010000008.1:0-2636 GCA_043737875.1 Candidatus Lloydbacteria bacterium | reverse complement strand
TGGCGTGTTTGCATTTGGGGTAGTTTGCACATGACCAAAAGATACCGAAACGTCCCTTGCGCTCCACCATCTCTCCTTCGTTGCAGATATTACACTTCACTCCACTAGAATTAAGTGGATTCAAGTTGGCGTCTTTTTTGATGTATTTGCACTTCGGATAGTTCGCACACGCGATAAATCTGCCGAACTTTCCTTCGCGTTCAATAAGGTCACCCTTCAAGCAATCTGGGCATTTCTCACCCGTAGGCTTCGGTCCCTCGATTTCTTTGCCGTCGATACCACGGAGGCCATCACAGGTAGGGAAGTCGGCGCATGAGAGGAATTTGCCGTTCTTTCCCAGTTTGATAATCATCGGCCCGCCACACTTTGTGCACAGTAAATCAGGTGGTGCATCCCCGAGGTTGGTGACCTTTTCTATTTTATCTTTTGACTTCACCTCTTTCGTGAATGGAGTATAGAACTCTTTCAGTGTTTTTGCGTATTCACGTTTACCGAGTGCGATGTCATCGAGCTTCTGCTCTATTTCTGCAGTAAAGGTATCGCTAATATAAGAAGGAAAATGTTTTTCTAAAAATGAACTTACTACGTCTCCCGTGTCGGTGGGCTTCAACGTCTTGCCTTCCTTGGTGACATACTCACGCGTAATTATGGTGCGTAAGATCGCGGCATATGTCGAAGGGCGACCGATGTCGCGCTTGTCGAGCTCTTTGATGAGCCCTGCTTCTGTATAGCGTGAAGGTGGTTCTGTCTGCTTTTCCTCCGCACTGAGATCTTTGAGGTTGAGTGGATCCTTTGCAGAAACTTTCGGGAGGGTGACTTCTTCGCCCGCAGCGTCAGGGTCTGCGAGAAGCCAGCCTTCGTTCACTATGCGCGAGCCATTTGCATGAAAGTCAGGAATGGGTTTTTTTGCGTCTACGATGTTCGCAGAAATTCTTGTACGGAGGGTGGTCGCATCAATCATTTGTGATGCGAGCGTACGCGCCCAAATAAGCGCATAAAGCTTTTGCTGTTCTGGGTTATTGCCACCCGTTTTCTTCGAGGCATTTGTTGGTCGAATTGCTTCGTGTGCTTCCTGCGCGTTCTTGCTCTTTGTTTTGTAGGTCCGCGCCTCCGCTTTCTCCTTGCCAAATGTTTTCTCTATCATCGCAATAATCTGCCCCTGCGCTTCGGCGGCGAGATTGGTGCTATCCGTACGCATATAGGTGATGAGTCCCGCTTCATAGAGCTTCTGTGCAATCTGCATTGTACGCGAGGGAGAAAGACCCAGTCTTGTTGAGGCTGTTTGCTGGAGCGTCGAAGTGGTAAATGGCGCTTTGGGTTGGCGACCTACTTGAGTCTCTTTTACATCGAGGACAGCCCACTTGTGTTTTTTTCCTGCATCCAAAATATGGTCAACAAGCGCGCGGTCTCGCGGCTCCTCACTGCACGTAAGGGCAATGGATTCTTTATTTTTTGTAGCAACTTCGGCAGTAAGTTTCCAAAATGTTTCAGGGATGAATGCACGGATTTCTCGCTCGCGCTCCATGATGATACGGAGGGCGGGGGACTGAACGCGACCTGCGGAGAGTCCGTATCGTACTTTCTTCCAAATAAGGCCAGAAAGGTCATAGCCTACGAGTCTATCGAGGATACGTCGTGCCTCCTGTGCCTGGCGCAAGTCTTCGTTAATAGCACGAGGATGCTTGACCGCCTCCTTTATCGCGGATTCGGTGATTTCATGAAAGACAATACGTTTTGCGTTTTTCAGTCCCAATTCGTCCACAATGTGCCACGCGATAGCCTCACCCTCACGGTCGGGGTCGGTTGCGAGGAGAACGTCTTTGGCAATCTTGGCAGCCTCTTTGAGTTCGCGCACAACTTTGTCCTTCCCAGCCACCACTTCGTAGTGCGGGACAAAACCACCCTCGATATCGATGGCTTTTTTGTTGGACTTCGGGAGGTCGCGAATGTGTCCTACGGAAGCCAAGACAACATACTCATCCCCAAGATACTTTTCGAGGCTTTTAATCTTGGTCGGCGACTCCACGATTACTAAAGTGCGCTTGTGCATTGCGATAGGCATTTGAGATATAAGTAACACACCAAAAAATTTATTGCAAACTGTTCATAACGCGCGGTGTGTTTTGTATAAAAAAAGAGCATCGTACGTGACGTTGCCCTTAAGTGTTTGTTTAATCCGAAAGACGAAGAATTTGTTTCGCGCGTGCACGCCCAAGTGCCCCAAGAATGAACGTTTCACAATGCCTGCGCAATGCTCCGCGATCACTGGCTTTTCGTGAAATTTGGGGTTCACCAGTTATGGGAATCTGCACTGATTCCAATACTTGTCCTTGATGGTTAACGACGCGTGCTCCAAAGACATCACCACGGGCGACAAAGCAACTTGGCGGTCGCGATGTCGTGGCTTGCGCTTGGACAATAAAGAAGAACGATGAGAGGGCGACGAATACCGTTGTGAGGTAGGCTGTACGCATATAATCTCCTATGTTGCTTCTTGCAAACTAGTACACCAAATCAATTCTGTCAACTAATTTACTGGTACATTCAACCTCGAAGTGCAACACTCCATACTTCTAATGGGGTTCGGAAGCCCAGCCGTTTCCGTGGTCGTGTGTTAATCGCATACTCCACACGAG
>JAYSZV010000007.1:0-2639 GCA_043737875.1 Candidatus Lloydbacteria bacterium | reverse complement strand
TGGAGGACACCTTACCCACGGGCACGCAGTATCGGCAACGGGAAAGTTTTGGAAACAAATTCCGTACGGCGTTTCAGAAAAAACAGAACGACTCGACTTCGCAGAATTAATGCACATCGCAAAAAAAGAAAAACCACACATCATTGTGGCGGGCTTTACTGCATATCCGAGAAAAATTGATTGGAAAAAATTTCGCGCAATTGCCGATGCGGTCGGTGCGTATCTGATGGTCGATATGTCACACATCTCAGGGCTTGTTGCAGGGGGTGTACACGCATCGCCATTTCCTTATGCGGACATTGTCACCACGACAACGCACAAGACGCTCCGTGGTCCACGCGGTGCGATGATTTTTTCAAAGATTGATACAAGAGAACTAGCAACAAAAATTGATAAGGCTGTTTTCCCGGGGATGCAAGGTGGTCCACACGAAAATGCAATCGCAGGAATCGCGGTCGCACTCAACGAAGCGATGCACCCATCATTTAAAAAATATGCTACGCAAGTGGTAAAAAACGCGAGCGTCCTCGCGGAAGAATTGCAGTCACTCGGATGGCGTATCGTGTCGGGTGGAACGGACAATCACCTCATGCTCATCGATACATGGGCAAACGGTATTTCGGGCAAGGAGGCAAGTGAACGACTCGAACGTGCGGGGATTATCGTGAACATGAATACTATCCCGAATGACACGCGAAAACCCATGGACCCTTCAGGTATTCGTATCGGAACTGCCGCAGAAACAACACGAGGTGCCAAGGAGCGTGAAATGATACAGCTCGCGCGAGTGATAGACCTCGTGCTTCGAGGCTCATAAACTCATAATAAGATTGCCCGCAAGGACGCTGACCCAACGTATGCTTATATGTTGATAAATATAGGTTTTTTTGTCGTTATGATATGATTGTCCACATGCTTGTGGATGGAAAAAAAATTGCAGAAGGGTGGCAAGAGAAGCTGAAGAACAATATTTCGGCATTGGGGAATGCGCCTACTTTGGCGATTGTCATTGTTGGCAATAATCCCGTTGTGGAAAATTTTGTACGGATGAAACGAAAGTTTGGCGAGTCTATAGGCGCGAATATTGCCGAATTACGATTTGCATCATCGATCTCAAGTGACGAGTTGCAAGGCGAAATAATTACACTAGGTACTCGTGATGATATTGATGGAATAATTATTCAGTTACCGCTTCCCGATACTATCAATGTCGAAGCGGTGCTCAACGCGGTCCCAACCACAAAAGATGTTGACATGCTCGCACAAGATTCTATTGTGCACTTCGCGCGCGGTACTGCAAAAATATTTCCACCTGTTGCGAGTGCGGTGCAAGAAATTTTTGAGCACTACGACATCAGCGTCGAAGGAGAAGAAGTATTAGTCTTGGGATACGGAAGACTTGTGGGAAAACCCGTATCAATATTGCTTCGTCACAACAATGCGCACGTGACCGTTATCGATAAACCTATTCTCGATCTTCGTACGCACACAAAAGAATCAGCAATAATAATTTCGGGAGTAGGAAATCCTAAACTCATTACCGCTGACATGATTTCTCCAGGAACAATACTGATAGATGCGGGGACAAGTGAATCGGGCGGACGCATCGTCGGAGATGTTGATGATTCATGCAGGGAAGTGGCATCGCTCATGACGCCTGTCCCAGGCGGAGTGGGGCCTATAGCAGTCGCAATGCTGTTCAAGAATCTCGTTATTTTGGCACTTGCGCATCGCGAAAACGTCTAAGTATTGTATTATATATACATGACGTTGCTTTGGCTCAATGAAAAAATATTTCACTTTCTGTATTACCTACTTGGTCCTACTTCGTATGTTTCAGGAGCAACAATATTTTTCGCAGAGTGGTTTCCGTTTATCGTAGCTGGCACAGCGCTCGTATACGAACTTTTTGTTCGAGACGATGGAGATACGTTTCGATCGCTGGTTCGCATTTTCCTTCCGCCCTCACTCGTATATTTTTCTACAGAAATGTTTAAAGTTTTTTACGCGTACCCACGCCCATTCGCCGCGTTGGAAATTCCCCCATCAATCACCGTTTCAGATCCCTTTGGTTCCTTCCCGTCATCACATACGTCATTCTTCGCAGCGCTCGCGGTCACGATGTATTTTTGCAATCCGAAGATAGGAAAATGGTTTTTTGTATGCGCAATTGTTATAGGTATTGCACGCGTTGGAGCGGGGGTGCACTGGCCGGTCGACATTTTGGGCGGACTCATCTGGGGTATTATTTTGGGATTTGTGATAGAAAAAATCTCTCTCACGATTTGGAAAGAGCGTGCGCCCAAGTGCTAGTTTCGCTCAGAATTTTTTAAAAATATATTAAAATTCATTTTTTTCGAATACTCGCAAAGAGTTTTTTTTACATGGCTCAACCGCAGTCTCGTTTGACACAAAGTTATCCCCACTTCTTGCGCTAAAATACAAGAAATATGTTGTGGTTGAGTGCTAAAATGAATAGTATCGGCTGATTTGTATCTACGCAAACAAAATGCGGAGATTGGAGGGTCGTATTGTTGATGGAAAGATACTACACAAAAACGTTTTTTGATTTACGGAAAATTCTTTCAGGATTACTCATTCTGAGTTTTTTTGTCACCCCCACCCAACTCGCCCTCGCA
>JAYSZV010000006.1:0-6302 GCA_043737875.1 Candidatus Lloydbacteria bacterium | reverse complement strand
ACGCGCTATATCCATTCTGGCTTCCTCCTTGAAGAAGGAGTAGAGGCAATGAAACTTTTGCGTGATGCAAGCTGGTCACTTCGCATTGCACCACTCTCCACGACAACCACATATTATCTATATTGGACTGGCGGCACATGGTCTGCGACCACCACCCCTGCAACAATCGAAAATCTATTCACTCGGACTGTCCTCATTACTGATGTCAAGCGTGATGCGAGTGACAACATTGTCACCACTGGTACATATGATTCGGGGACAAAGAAAATTCGCGTGAATGTCTCATGGCCCAAAAAGGGGGCAGGTGCATCTACGTCAGAATCTGTTGAAACATATATCACCAATCTTTTTAATAATTAATATGACCACGAGGCAACCCCGACAACAAAGAGGATTTACCGTTATTGAAACTACGGTCTATGTAGGGCTCTTCTCGCTCCTCTCGATAATTATCATGAATACAATGTGGAGCACCATACGTATCTCAAACGAGCTACGCGTCACGAGGGACATCAATGATACTGCTGTGGTGGTGATGGAGCGACTCACGCGAGATATCAAGAATGCCACAACAATTGACATCGCAAACAGTACTTTTGGCGCGAGTCCTGGGCGTCTCACGATTCAAACGATGACTGCATCTGGGACCGCAATGACCGTGGAATATTTTGTTGCCACCTCTACGCTACGAGTGAGGGAGAATGGGGTTGATAAAGGTTCACTCCTCTCTACGCGAACCCAGATAGATGGATTGGTTTTTTACTACATTACGAGTGGTGCAACGATTGCAGTGAAGACAGAGCTTCATATGAGGTCTCTACGTGGGGCTTCAACAAATGTGGATCATTTCTATAACACGACCATTCTTCGGGGAACGTACTAATACTCCTATGTCTACATTTTTTACTTACAAGAAAAAAAATATAAGAGAACGTGGGGCTGCCCTCGTCCTCCTTGTTATGTTTTTTGTGGTAATTTCTGTTTCCGTACTGCAATCAGTAACACTGGTTGCGATTTCTGAACTTCGTCTGTATAACGGGCTCGCAAGTTCGAAGTTTGCGTATGTTGCCGCTGAGGCAGGACTCGAGGATATATTCTATCGTACCATTACCGAGCGCGCTGTACCCGTATCGCAGACACTCGTATTGAATGGTGCTACTTCTACCGTTACAGTGGTAAATATTTCTGCAACAGAAGTAGATGTATACGCTACGGGTCTCGCTGATCGCCAAACGCGCAAGTTGTACATGAAAGTAAATAAAAACATCAATGCAAATTTCCCCTACGGTGCGCAGGTTGGGGCAGGTGGGCTCCAATTGTCGAATAATACGACAATTGATGGGATAGGTCTTGCAAATGGTGACATATATTCGAGTGGACAAATTATTGGTGCAACAAATGTAAGGATTACGGGAAATGCAATCTCTGGTTCGTCGCTTACGGCCGATCTTTTTGCAAGCTCTACGGTGTGTGTCACAGACGAAGTGGTTGGACGAACAAATCCCAATATCGATTTTGCACAAAGTTTCATGATATCCACTTCAACGGCATCCCCACTTGCAAAAGTGTCTTTATATATAAAGCGCACAGGTAATGCAACTGGCGCAAACGTGCACATTACTGCCGATAATGCGGGGGTGCCCGTAACAACCGCGATTGCAACACAGGCGCTCACGACTGCGCTTGTGGGCACGGTGTATGGATGGGTTGATGTTGCATTCGCAATACCGCCAACCCTTAATCCAGGAACTAGGTACTGGATTGTTCTTGACGCGACTCAAGATTCAGGAAAGTATTGGACATGGTGTAGGAGCACCGCGGATAACTACGCAAGCCATGATCCGTACTATAAGCAGGTGTGGAACACAGGAGGTGCGTGGACACTCGTTCCTGGCGATATGACTTTTGCGCTCACGCTAGGAGGCGGAGTAAGCCAGATCAAGGACATTATCCTTAGTGGAACGGCAAAGGCAGACTCCATCGTGGGTGCAACTATTGGTGGTAATGCACATTACCAAACTATATCGGGCTCAACGGTGGCAAGCACATCCTACCCTGGCTCACCGACTCCCCCGAGTATCCCACTCCCACTTTCTTCAACTACTATAGCGCAGTGGAAGACCGATGCCGCCTCTGGGGGCACGATCACGGGAAACTGTGGTACGGGTGGAGTTGCTGCATGCAATACTTTTCCTCTTTCCATGGGGCCAAAAAAAATTGACGGGAATCTCATTATTGATGGGGGGTCAGCACTCACTGTAAATGGAACACTGCATGTGACCGGTAATGTAAGTCTCATGAATAGTAGCCAGATTCGTTGTGCCTTCGCATTCCAAGGAAATAGTTGTGTGATTATCGCTGATGGTTATATCCGTGCGTATAACAATGTAGTCTTGACAGGTTCCGGAGTCGCGGGAAGTTTCATCATGTTACTCACCACCAAGCAAGGATGTTTAGGGATTGCGGGCACGGGATGTACCACGAACAATAGTGCGCTTGCGGTTGAGAATAATGTCGATGGTGCGCTCTTCTATACCACTGACTCGCTACTGGATATTTCGAATAATGCGGTGGTGACGGCTGTGGTCGGATACATGATTAGTCTTCAGAATGGTGCAGCAATTAATTATGACCCCCTCGTCTCCGCGCTCTCATTTGTATCGTCTGCAACATCGACGACGGGTGCATGGAATGCAAACCGCTGGAATGAATACTAGTCCAAGGATTTTCTGACTATTTGTGATGCACGTAATCAAGTCTGCTATAATAGTGGCATGAAACTTATCATCGGCAATTGGAAGATGTTTCCCACTAACCTAAAGGAAGCAAAGAATATTTTTACCGGAATAAAGAAGGGTGCGAAAGGGATGACGAAAACGAAAGTGGTGCTCTGTGTTCCGTCACTCTATATCACCCCACTCCTCGGAGCGAAGGGCGTCTCCAAGCTCAGCGTTGGAGCAGAAGATGCATACAAGGAAGATGAGGGCGCATATACTGGAGAGGTATCCCCGCGCGCCCTCGCATCAATCGGCGCAACACACGTTATTCTCGGTCACTCAGAGCGCCGCGCCAAGGGGGAGACTGACCTCCTCGTGGCAGAAAAGGCAGTCGCTGCAGTGCGCAATAAGTTGGGTGTGATTCTTTGCGTAGGAGAAAAGGAGCGTGATGAACACGGTGCATATTTTAATGAAGTGAGCACCCAGCTGCGTGCATCACTCACGGGTTATCCGAAGAGTGATTTTAAGAAACTTGCTATCGCCTATGAACCTATCTGGGCGATTGGTGCACGCGCCAAGCGTGTCGCCACTCCGTCCGATTTTCGCGAGATGAGCATACTCATTCGACGCGTACTTACTGAGTACTTCGGAAAAAAAGATGCATTTACCATCCCCATTCTTTACGGAGGTTCAGTGGACGACCGTAATGCGGAAGGGTTTTTACGCGAGGGAAGTGCTGACGGACTTCTCGTGGGGCGCGTGAGTCTCGATGTTGAAAAATTCTCTGCAATTATTCGTGTCGCCAATAATACTCGCTAAGTATGCAAAGTCTTCCTTCTGTGACAACGTGCCCATCCGTTCTCGGAAAGCGCGTTTTATTGCGTCTCGATCTTAACGTCCCGCTTGAGGGTGGAACAATTCGCGATCCCTACCGCATAGAAAAGTCACTCCAGACGCTCAATTATTTGAGGAATGCAGGTGCACGCGTGGTCATCATTAGCCACATCGGCAAAGGCAAGCCCGAAGATACACTTCTACCCATAGCCGAATATTTGAATACAAAATTTCCCGTTACATTTTTGCGGGACCTAGAAAGTAAAGAGAATGAGCGACTCACCAAAGAAATGGAAAATGGTGATGTGCTCTTGCTCGAGAATCTTAGACACTCTCCAAAAGAGGAGTTGGGCGACCCACAATTTTCTGCATACCTCGCCACGCTTGGAGACATCTACGTGAATGATGCCTTCTCCGTTTCTCACCGAGCCCATGCGTCTGTTGTCGGAGTGCCCGCACTCTTGCCTCACTATGCAGGACTGCAGATAGAAGAAGAGGTGACTCGTCTCGCGAGTGCTTTTAATCCCGAGCGCCCATTTCTATTTATTTTGGGAGGTGCAAAAATTTCAACCAAAATGCCGTTGCTTAAAAAATTCATTGCAACCGCTGATCATGTTTTTGTCGGTGGGGCGATTGCGAATAATTTGCTTAAAGCAAAGGGATACGAGATTGGAGACTCGGTCTACGACAAAGAAGAACTCGACGGACTCGAAGAATTACTTGCGAGTGAGCGCCTTATCTTACCGAGCGACGTGATTGTAAAAAATTCTGCTGGCTCAGAAGTGCGGAGCGTAGAGCGGGTCACCGCGGGTGATATGATTGTCGACGCGGGACCAGAGACCATCAGAAATCTACAGTCCATCGTCGGAAGTGCGAAACTTGTCGTATGGAACGGCCCCCTCGGATTTTACGAAGAGGGTTTTACTGAGGGTACGAGAGAATTACTCGGACTTGTTTCTGGTAGCCGTGCGACCTCAATCATCGGAGGAGGGGACACCGTGGCGTTGATTGATGAAATGGGTGCTATTGGAAAGTTTTCGTTTGTGTCGACGGGGGGTGGGGCGATGCTCGACTATCTTGCCAATGAAACACTCCCCGGCATAGACGCCCTCACGCATTCGTAAAACGAGCGTATTACTTCGCCGAAGCTCCAAAAATGCGCTTCACCGTATTTGAAATACGGCTTGCTTGCATTTTGGAACTTCGCCTCGTACTCCATCTCGTTTTACGAATGCTCTCGCATAAATTGAGCAAACTTTTTCGTTGACTGCGTTGCGAGTCCGGCTGACGTATCACTCATACGTCAGCTCGAACATCGCAACTTGTCGCCTCGAATTTCCTCTCAATTAACTCAAGAAGAAGTAGGAACAAAGTTGCCCCTAACAGCCATTGCTGAATTCACCCTCGTTATTGGGTGGGTTTCTTTACATTTGGACTAAATCACTATAATTTTAAGCGAGAAGTAAATTCTTTGTAAAAGGAGACAGCATGTCTGATCACAAACTCGGGGTCAATACGCCCATCTATCCTTCCATCACGTTTGGTGTTGATAACCCAAGAAAGCCGACAGAATATTTCAGTAGTGGTATTCCCGAGGGCGAATATCTGTACGGGCGCTTCGGGCACCCAAATTATGCGGACCTGCGTTCGCGTTTGGCACTCCGCGAGGGTGGCGAAGACGCACTCCTCTTTGGAAGTGGTATTGGTGCAACGTTCACCATACTTTTTGCACTTCTCTCAATTGGTGACCATATTGTTGTATCGAGTCGAATCTACGGTGGGACGCGTGGACAAATTGCGATGCTCGCTGACAAATTAAGATTGAAAGTGAGCGTTGTCGATACCAATGACTTACGTGCAGTAAGTAAAGCGTGCAGAAAAAAAACAAGGCTTATGTACGTCGAAACTCTTTCGAATCCCGAAGTAGTATTCGCCGACATCCCCCAGCTTGCTGCGATTTGTCACACAACAAAACGAAACATCCTTTTGGTCGTGGATAATACATTCACTCCCATTATCGTGCGACCACTCACCTTGGGTGCGGATGTGGTCATGCACAGTCTTACAAAGTATGTGAGCGGACGCTCCGACATGATGGGTGGTGCGCTCATCGGCACGCGTCATTTGATGCAGTCCATTGCGCATCCTGGAACAGGAGAAGCGTCACTCATTGGCGCAATGCTTCACCCACCACTTGCTCAAGAAATGTCGGAGCGCATGTACCAAATGGAAGAAAGAGTGCGAGAAGCCAGTGTGCGCGCAAGAAGTCTTGCAAAACTTTTTCGTGACCACTCTCTTCGCGTTCACTACCCCACTACCTGCCCGATGCTGAGCACACGCTTTCCGGGTGAGCCGGAAAACTGTTTTGGTGGAGTGTTCTCCATTCAATTCAATTCCGAAGATGAAGGAGTGCGCTTCGTTGAGATTGCAAGCAAAGAAATACTTGATGACCCAATGCTGGGCAAGCAGCCACTCGCAATCTCTGCAGTTTCATTGGGGAGCGCACATACGTATGTGTGGTGTGCCACGGAAGCACGCGTGCAAAGCACGCAGACGAAGTGGAAGCCACTCCCATTTGCACCTGTGCCGTTCGGTTCCGTAAGGATTGCTGTTGGGTATGCGGGAGACCGAGCACTGTGTTTTGCAGGTTTTTATAATGTGTTACAAAAATTGAAACCCGTTGCCGTGGAAGCAAAAGAACGTCCGTGCCATGGGTGAACCGCAATAGCAAAACCGACCTCATGAGGTCGG
>JAYSZV010000005.1:0-2660 GCA_043737875.1 Candidatus Lloydbacteria bacterium | reverse complement strand
ATTTGTCGCTCTTGATACGAGCCTCCATAATGGCGATATCGTCGAAATTATTACGAAGAAAAATGCGAAACCATCGCCGAAGTGGGTGGAGTATGCGAAGACGACATTTGCGAAAAGGTGCATCCGTTCATATCTCCAAAAAGAAGAAGAAAAACGCCGCCGATAAGCGCTTCTAAATCGAAAAATTCTTAACAGAATAAAGAGAATCGTCTGAATCGTCTTTATTTTCTGAATTATTAGGAGTGGACTCAGTCGACATACTCGTGTCCTGTTCCTCTCGCGTGCGGTCATCGTAGGGTGCGACAAGTACCTCGTCTTCGTCTATCTCATGAATGGATTCTGATATATCTGATATATCAGATTTAGAGGCGTCACTCTCGTGGTTTTGTGCCCCAACGTAAGATGCGGGTGTGGAATAGTTAGGCATTGAAACTGCCTCCTCAGGTATGCGTGCGATTGTTTGGATGGGCGGTGCTTCGAGTGTATGCTCAATGTGTACTTGTGGAAGGGGGGCTGGAGTGATATCTAACGGAGTGCTCGCATGGAGGGCGTCGAGCTGGGAAGCATTATCCGCCATGGGGACCGCAGACTTCATCGTGCGCACCAGTGCGAGTTGTTCGACGAGGTGCACCTTATCGAGAAGCGCGCGCAAGTCATCGCTAGAGAAAAAGTCGATAACCAATTTCCCTCCTCCGACTTGCCTTCGTTCGATAGATACACGTGTGCCCAATGTTTCTGCAAGCTCTTTTTCAATAAGTTCCATTTCGGGGTCGGGGGGGAGCTTTTTACGTATCTTGTCATGCGCGATGTGTCTTGCTATCTGCTCGGCTTCGCGGACAGTAAGCTTTTTGAACAATATCTCTTTGTAAAGCGTACCCTGCTCTTCTTTTCTGTCAGAGAGCATCATAAGAGGGCGAGCGTGGCCCTCAGTGATGCGACCCTGCGCAAGTGAATCAAGTATTTCTTTGGGAAGCACAAGGAGGCGCAAGCTGTTGGAAACGTATTCACGACTCTTTCCTACTTTCTTGGCAATCTCCGTGTGTTTCAGGCTGAACTCCTGCACAAGGCGAGCAAATGAAAGTGCGCGGTCAACGGGATTCAAATCTTCGCGTTGAAGATTCTCGATGATGGCGAGCTCAAGCTTGAGCCTGGGGTCCGTGACTCCCGCCTGAATGATTACGGGAACACGCAGAAGTCCTGCCATTTTTGATGCACGAAGACGGCGCTCACCCGCGATGAGCTCATACTCGACGACCATTCCACCCTCAGGAAGTGGTACTTCATTTCTTGTGACCACAAGTGGCTGGAGGATACCGTACTGACGAATAGAGTCTGAGAGGTCACGCAGATGCGCTTCATCGAACTCCTTGCGGGGCTGGTAGGGATTAGGTTTTATCTTCTCAACCTCAATCCAAAATATCGCATTGTTCAAAAATTCTGACATAGTGCACGTATTGTAACATGGACGCACATTTCTGCATTATTTATAAATGTGTGATGCTTCTTAAGGAGTATTAAAAATACCCACAGAATTAATGTTTCTGTGGGTATGTGTTTATCTGTTGATTGTCGTGACCCTGAACCCCAATTGCTCGGGTTTCCACTGAGGATTACTCGCAATTAGACTTACTTCTAAAATCGAGCGTAACAATTTACTTTGGACAAGTTTGGGGAGTATCCTCATTGCAATTAGCGCATCATTCAGGTTGCAATACTTTTTCTTGCAAGCAAGGGTCATCAATGTACTAAGTGCGCTTTGGTCTTTTTCTTTCACAAGACAGTATAAAGTGTGCACCGCGCCCCCAGAGCCACGTCGACCCTGTTCCCAATTCCTGATACTTCCCGTCGAAACACCGAGCAGGATTGCCATCTCAGGCTGTGAAACATCAAGACTTTTGCGAATCTCAGTAAAGTTCATTTTCTGTCTCTTAAAACTCTAGTCTGAAAAGACACTACAATGTATTCTATGTATTGTAAATACTATTTCGCAAGTGCCAGGAATCATGGCGGCCAAACAAATATAAAAAAAGCTGCACACATGCAGCTTTTTTGATTACCTTTTGGGCCTGTTATCTTTTTCCATAAAGAATTTCATCTGCTTTGATGATCTTCCAATTCGCAATCCCACCGAAAAGTACCATGATTGCAAATACAGAGTTCATGATGTACTTAGGGAGACCGTTTAATCCACCACTTGCGATAACCATGCCGACCAGACAAATAATCATGAAAACCATACACCAGAATAATCCAGATTTTCGCGTATGAGATTCAATCAGCGCGTCATCATTTTTCTTCGGGACTGTACTTTCAAATTCTGCGCCTTCAATTAACTTCATCATGGCTCCTCAATTAAAACTTCCTTCCGCATACTACTTATAAAATTTATGTTGTCAAAATGCTTATTGTTCCGCAATTCATTTTAAGAAGAATTGCTTGCGTATGTTTGCACTTTTGATAATGTAGGAAAAGAACTCCGAAAGTAAATATAATGGATTTTAAATACATGTTTGAGCGTTTAGTATTCCTAGCGCTAATTGGATTTCTTGGCGTATTCCTGCTTTCTGTTGCGATGGAGACTAGGGACGCTCGGCGACTCTTGGCGGTATATTCGTTCTTTGTGATGGGACTCTATATCTTCCGTGGATGGTTCTTTAAGC
>JAYSZV010000004.1:0-6325 GCA_043737875.1 Candidatus Lloydbacteria bacterium | reverse complement strand
GGAGTGCGTATGAGGTTGCGCTGGCGCGGGGTATTATTAAGAAAATCCCAACATTATCAAAAGATCTGGCGGTTGCATTTAGGTAGAGAATTTACCTTACGAAAACCTTGACAAAGCCCTGATAAATAGTTATGGTGTTTCTGGAAATTTCCATACAGTAAAGGAGTGTAAAAGATGCCACTGCTCCTACGAGGTTGTGCCGCGGTAGTTATTTCACCTGATCGCGCACAGTTCATGCTTATGCGGAAAGATGCTCTCTCGATAAAAATAGTACTTCCAGGAGGAAAATTAGGCTACAGATCTCCTCACCCCATCGACGTGATTATAAGTGACTCACTCAATCGTGGTGGAATCATATTGCAAAGAGACGAGATAAAAACGTACTGGGATATTATCTATCCCAGCTCCACTAAAAATACAATTTTTCGCATCTATCTTGTGTGCCTCTCGGAACTCCGGCCTGCCAAGTATTTTGAAATAAGTGATCGGCCTCCATCACTATGGTATGCCATGGCTAACCCAATGCAGCCCATGCTTGCCAGGCTGGAACATAAAATAGCGATTAATAAGGCACGTAAAGCCCTCGATTCTTTTGATCTGCAGTATGAAGAACTTGCAGGGCACGCACAGCAAGAACAATTCCAAAAAGCACAATTGCACGACTTTGCTCGCGATGGACCACTCCGAGTTGGGCGTCTCGCCAGATGATAACACCTCACATGAGGTGTTTTTTATTTCTCAACGAAATGATATTAACAATATGATTATTATAAATAATTACCAATCTTTGTCCGTATGGACAGAGATTGGTAATCTTACATTTTGATGATATTCTAGGAGGATGGGGAAGATTGAAAAAGAAGCAAAAATAAAACGTACTAAAATACAGGTGCAGCGTATTATTCTGAGCACCATCGCAACCGCAGGAATGCTTTCAGTCCTCGCAGTTGCCCCAGGTGCAATTGCTGCACTAGCGATGCTTGATCGTGGTTTTGGGCGTCGCAAGAAACACCCGCGTTTTACCGTGCACACTGCATTTACAAGACTTCTTGAAAAGGGTCATATTGTGCTGGTGAAAACTCAGAAGGGGAAATTTGTGCGACTTACTGAAGAAGGTAAACACGCGCTCGCGCACATGATTGCCCGCTCTCCAGACACGCGTACCCATAAACGCTGGGATAAACGTTGGCGCATGGTGGCTTACGATATAAAAAATACACGAGGTAAATCTCGTCGACAGATTCAGAAGACACTACAAAGTTTTGGCTTCCATAAACTCCAAAATAGCCTGTGGGTGTATCCCTATGACTGCGAAGAATTGGTCACCCTCCTCAAGGCGGACTTCAAGCTCGGCACCGAAGTACTCTACGTAGTAGTCGAACACATTGAGAACGATAACGTACTTAAAGCACATTTTGGGCTAGAGTAATTTATATGAGGTAATTCACCCATACCAAACCACACACACCGTGATCTTTTTTTATATACCCTCTCCATCTTTATTTGCATTACCAATCTAGTACCATACGGAACATAATTGGTAATAGAGTAATTGCAACTTTTACTTTATTAATCTATCCCCAAATAACTACTTTGCTCAATAAGCAAAATATTGCTACGTTCGGTTTTTGTGTATACTCAACACAGATACTTTTCGGGGGACAATACATGGTGCACATCATACTGCGGGCGGTTGCGATACCGCTGGGAATATTTATTGCGAGCATGGCTCATCCCGTACTCAACTTAATGGTCATGGCGATGGTGCTCGCTTCGTACTACATCCTCGCTTCCTACTGGGAGTTCCATGGAGACGAGAGTGACACACCGGGTAGTCCCGCGATACGCGTCCGCGTCCACAAGACGCTGTCTTTCTTCCACGGAGCGTGGGGAGATACACTCGCTGTGTTCGTCGCATTTTTTATCGCATCCTCAATTTTCCATATCGGAGAATCGGACGCACCATTTCACGAGTACACAGACAAAACCTCGAGATAAAAACCGGCATTTGCCGGTTTTTTATTACACCAATTTCATTCCTATCAACTTGCGCTTCAAGTCCACAGTTGCAATCTTTGCGCGCACCTTGTCGCCAAGGCGATAGATTTTCTTTGTATTTTTTCCGACGAGACGATAGTTCTTCTCTTCGAAGAAATAGAAGTCGTTGGGGATGTCTTTGACATGCACCATGCCCTCGGTTTTTGTTTCCGAGTCTTCAACATAGATACCCCACTCGGTGACCCCAGAGATAGTACCGTCAATCTCAAGACCGATACGCTCGCCAAAGTATTCGCATTGCTTGTAGCGGATGGAGGCACGTTCTGCTTCCGCCGCACTCACTTCCATCTGTGAGCAATAGCGCGAGAGGCGTTCTTGTTCTTCGAGTCGCTTCTTTTCAATTGGGAGTTTGAGGAGATAGTTTTCCAAGAGTCGATGCACCATGAGGTCAGGGTAGCGACGAATAGGGGAGGTGAAGTGCGTGTAGTATTCAAAGCCCAGTCCGAAGTGCCCCAGATTTTTGGTCGCATAGACCGCCTTCGCCATCGAGCGTACAGTAGCCATTTGTATCATTGCCTCCTCTGCGCGTCCGCGCACATCCTCGAGCATTTTGTTGATATTCTTGGCGGTAATTTGTCCGAATTTATCAAGCTTGAGGTCGTAGCCGATACCGAGGAGGAAGTCACGCAAGTCCTGCATGCGCTCCTCGTTCGGTGCATCATGTACACGATAGACGAATGCCGTTTCTGCACGCATGTCCTTCTGCGCGATGAGTGTCGCGACATGTTTGTTGGCCATGAGCATGAACTCCTCAATGAGCTTGTTGGTGTCCTGCAGGATTTTTTTGTAGACACGAAGAGGCTTGCCGTTGTCGTCGAGCTCGAAGCGCACTTCCTGCGCTTCAAATGCAATAGCTCCGTCGGCGATGCGTTTCGTACGAATTTGTTTTGCGAGTGCGTTGAGTGATAGGAGCGCTTCCACGCAATCTCCCGCGCCACGGTCGATGACTTCCTGCGCCTCTTCATACGAGAAGCGACGCTGTGAATGAATGATGGTCTTGCCGAACCATTCGTCCACCACCTCGCCTTGCGCATTCATCGTGAATACCGCCGAGAAGGTGAGTCGGTCTTCGTCGGGGACGAGGGAACAGATGCCGTTACTCAGTCGCTCAGGGAGCATGGGTATCGTGCGGTCGACGAGGTACACCGATGTGCCTCGCTCAAGTGCCTCCTTATCGATGCGGGATTGAGGCGTGACATAGTGTGAGACGTCCGCAATGTGGACACCTATTTCGATATTGCCGTCATGGAGTTTCTGCCACGACAGTGCATCGTCGAAGTCCTTCGCGTCCTTTGGGTCGATAGTGAATGTGAGTATCTGGCGAAAGTCGCGCCCGATAGGCGAGGCGATACGTCGCGTGATTTCTTCGGGAGGTATAGCAAGTGGGATTTCTTCTGCCGCGCGCTCGACGTCAGGGTCAAACGTCGTGTCGAATCCACGCTCAAGGACGATAGCTTCCATCTCCACCTCATGGAGATCAGGCTTCCCCAGTACGCGGAGCACACTCCCCACAGGATTGCGGGTAGAGTCAATCCATTCGTCCATTTCGACGAATACTTTGTCTCCCGCTTCCGCCCCCAAAAGCTTCTCTTGTGGGATGAGGATGTTGCGATACATTTTAAAATCGTCAGGTTGGAGAAAGTAGCTTCCACCGTCCATGACGAGTACGCCCACGAACTTCGTCTTGTTGTGGAAAAGCACTTTCGTGACTTCACCCGTCTGTCTCCCATAGGACGGCTTGCCGTGAAGGACGATAGTCACGCGGTCACGGTCGAGCGCGGTGTTGAGGTGCTGGCCATCTATCTCGATGTCGTCTTTTAGTCCCTCCACCTCGACGTAGCCGATGCCTTTTGCATTGACGCGTATCGTGCCCTCCGCTTCGTGTCCCGCAGGAAGCCCTGGGCCTTTGTGCGCCCCTGTATCGCGTCGTCCTTGTGGTCTATTAAATTGAGAAGGACGGGGTTGAGATGGTCGAGATTGAGTTTGACCTTGCTGTGGCTTGCCTTGTGATTGTCCTCCATTCGCATCACGAACATGAAAAGGTTTTTTCCCACCCCCACCCGCGTGTTTGTTGTGCTGTTCTTTATTATTATCTTGGCGATTTGGCTCACCACCCTGTCGTTTTTTATTGTTGTCGAATGTCATAAATATAGTGATTGCTTAGATTGGCTATGAAAGCCCGCTTTTATTGTCTTGTGTGAGTGAGTTACTACTTTCCGTGGATTCTCCCTTAGGCGGAGCGTTATCCAAATGCACCAACTGCGAGCGCTCGACTTCTTTGTCCTGCATTTCGTTTACAAACTTCTTTATCTCATAGGGGTTCGTGATGTAGCTTGCCACGAAATCTTCGCGCTCGCCCGCCGTTTCTAGTTTTATGGTACCAAAATCAAACAGTGTTTCGATGATACCTTTCTGGTCGACGGTAACATTCTGAATTTTATCGATACGAAATGAAGATGATGTGCGCTTGAATAGTCCTTCTTGTGTGATATCAAAGATGCGGTTATTGGTCACGATGAGCACATCGAGGTAATAGTCCGTCCACATATTCCATCCGAACATCCAGACGAGGAAGAGCCACGCAAAGAGGAAAAATGCTTTCGCATAGAACGCATCGCCCGAATAATTGAGTATCGAATCAATGGGAACGATTTGGAGAAGAAAGAGGAGAAGTACGGGAATGACAATAAAGAAAAGGAGCACGAAGAAGTCAGCCAAGAGGACGAACCAGTGCTTGCGGACGATGCGTATGATTTTCTCGTTCGAATCAATTTCAATCATAGTGAAGTGGATGAGAGGGAATAGGCGATAGCGGAAACAGCCATAAATCCACCCAGCACGATGGAGCCCGCAAAGTACACGAAGTTCATCGTGAGTATCTCAACCCCGCCCGTACCGTAGTTCTTCCAGTGATACCGAATAATAAAGGTGAAGATGAGCCAGCCCGCTACGATAGCCGAAAGTATCGCAAATACGAGTAGGGGAGTGATGGGAATCTGAAAACCGCTTGGTCCAAATAGTGAAAAATTCATTGTAGTATAGCCACTCTACCATATTTTACTCATTTTGACAAAAAAGAACGGCAACCCGATTGGGTTGCCGTAGGCTTCTGTGAAGCACGATGACGTCATTCCGAGTCTTCTCTGAGACGAAAGAACAAACTGCTCGTGGCTTTAATTCTTGCATCGAGAACAAATCGCTGTACACGCTGCTCGCCAGTGAGTGGCATGGGTGGGCCAACAACTTTGGTATAGAGATCATAATTTTTTTCTACCACCAACTTGCGAAAGAATCCGTACACAAGTGGGGCATAGAGGAATGTTCTCCAGTGTGAGTCACCATAGCGAATAGGAGATTCTGTTCCGACGAGGAGCCCCATTCCTGCCGCATAGTATTCGTCACCCCCCGCTATTTTGGGAAATCCCCCTACGCGTTCCCTTAGGATTATTTTTTCGGGAGGATGGTGGTCATCAGGTGCTTCGACCTCAGTGCCGAGAAACCGAAACGGGTCTCCAAGCATCATTTCCTTGTCATCGAACACCAGTACGAAGAAATAGATGTTATTGAGTATCAGTTGCGTGATATTAACAGGGCAGTAAGGTAAGGGCGTTTTCATGGAAAACCTCCTATTACGGTTGTTGGATAACTTCTGTATTAACTATGCCATACAACAAAACAAAGTCAATACTCACTTTAACGGTATTTTATTGACCAATAACAGTCCCTCTGCTAGTATCTCTCCCATGTTAGCAATACGACTAAAGCGCGTTGGACGCTCGAACGACCCATCATTCCGCATCATTGTGCAGGATCATCGTCGTTCTCCAAAGAAAACACGTGGCGTTGCAGAATACGTTGGGTCTTATGACGCACGTAAAGGCACTCCTCAGATTAATGGCGAGCGCGTAAAGTACTGGATTAGCCAGGGCGCACAGCCTTCAGACACCGTGCACAACCTCCTTGTTGATGCCAAGATCATCACAAGCAAGAAAGTAAACGCACTCAACAAGAAGACTCCAGTCGTCAAAGAAGTGCCGAAGGAAGTAGAAAAGAAAGTCGCTCCAGTCGTCGTAGCAGCTCCCGTCGTTGCCGAAGTCGTCGCTCCAGTTGTCGCGGAAGAGCCAAAGGCAGAAGAGTCGAAAGCCGAAGAACCGAAAGTGGAGGAGCCGAAGGCTGAAGTAGCACCTGCTCCAGTCGCCGAAGAACCAAAGGCAGAAGAGCCGAAGGCAGAAACAGCTCCTGCTCCAGAAGCAGTCGCAGAAACTCC
>JAYSZV010000003.1:0-6353 GCA_043737875.1 Candidatus Lloydbacteria bacterium | reverse complement strand
TTTTTATTTTACGTATATATGTCAAGGTTTAACCTTGACATATGGGGTCTGTGCTCAAAGACCAAGGGCGATGCGGAGTTCTGGTGGGGGTACCCATTCTGGTTCAAAAGTAATATTCACGGAAGCAGGGATATCAAATATCGCGAGCGCATCCTTCACACTGTTGACGATTTCGTCTGCGTAGGGGCAAAACGGCGTGGTGAGTGTCATGAGAATGGTAATAGCCGTTTCACTCGCCTCAATGTCGTAGATAAGCCCAAGTGAATACACATCGATATGCATTTCGGGATCCAAGACGGTCTTTAGGTTTTTGATGATGTCTTCTTTTGTGGGCGTGCTCATAGTGTGGGTTATATGATACGTAGAAAGCCTTCTTTCGCGACACGTTCGACCAGTTCTTTTCCACCCGATAACACAATCTTCCCTTCTTTCATGATATATACATGGTCGGGAGTGATGTGAGAAAGGAGCGTGCTTGAGTGGGTGACCAGAAGAAAGCCAACACCGCGCTCCTTCTCCTTGGTGATAATAGAAAAAACTTTTTTGAGTGCATCGACGTCCACTCCAGTGTCGATTTCGTCGAGCAAAGCAAACTTGGGAGCGAGCGTAATGAGCTGGAGTATCTCTGACTGCTTTTTTTCACCACCCGATAGCCCGCTGTTGAGGTGCTTCCCCAGAAAGGCTGTATCGATGCCATGCTCCTTGGCCTTAATTTCGAGCAGTCGATAAAAATCAAGTGGGGTGATGTCGTCAGATGGCTTCATATGCCTGTGCGCACGAAACAAAAAATTGGTGAGCGTGACTCCACTAATCTCAGGGATTTGCTGTAGCGAAAGAAAAATTCCCTTCTGTGCCTTCTCTTCAGTAGGGAGAATAGTAACATCTTCCCCATTAAGTGAGATACTCCCCTTCAAGTCATATGACGGGTGACCCATGATACCGTTTAACAGCGAGGACTTGCCCGACCCATTGGGGCCCATAAGTACATGTATCTCCCCTCCATGAATATCAAAAGAGACATCGTTGACAATAGTTTTTGCGCCAATGGTGATAGTAATATGTTCGAGAGAAAGCTTGCTCATACGTAGGCACTATTAGACACCTTGGGGTGGAAAAAGGCAAATAAAAAAGACGCACGGGTGTGCGTCTTTCTTCATCAAACAATACTTTTTTTCTTCGTAAGATGTATCGCAAGTGCATCAGTAGTGTGAAGCAAAGCAGTGCGTATGCCGGGTTGCATACTCCAATGTCCCTCATTTTGCACCAAAATAAATTTGGCCTTGTGAAGTACGTGCGCAAGTCGGAATGCAGCACTACACGGTGTCACCATGTCGTATCTCCCTTGTACAATAACGGTGGGGATGTCGACCAATACTTTTGCGCCAAGTAACAATTCGTTGCGTTTGAGAAAGCAATTATTTAAAAAGTAATGACATTCGATACGCGCGATTGCCTCAAGCGATGAGGAGTACGGCTCACATACATAATTATGAGGAAGCAGAACCTGGCTCGTCATGACCTCAAAGCGATTCCATGCTTGTACGGCGGGGCGGCGCACAGCGGGGTCTTCATGGTTAAGCAATCGGTGATATGCAGCGATGACATCATCGTGCTGTCCAAACGGAATGACTGCATTGAAGCGTTCCCACTCATCAGGGAAAATGGCCTGAAGACCCTCGCCTTCAAAAAAGAATTTTCTCCATTCTTCGTCAGCAAGGAATACTCCGCGAAGCACTAGTCCTGTCACTTTTGTGGGGTGCGCAATCGCGTACGCGAGCGCAAGCGTCGAGCCCCATGACCCTCCAAACACGAGCCACTTTTTTACACCCAACTTCTTGCGCAAATACTCGATATCGGAGACAAGGTCTTGTGTGGTGTTCTCACGCAACTCTCCAAGTGGGGTGCTCTTGCCTGCGCCACGCTGGTCGAAAAGTATAATGCGATATTGACTGGGGTCAAAGAATTGACGATAACTTGGAGATACCCCTCCGCCAGGACCTCCGTGAAGAAAAACGACGGGTATCCCTTCGGGATTCCCAGACTCTTCAACATAGAGCGTGTGGATGTTGGACACCGCAACTTGATGTGCTGCAAATGGTTCGATAGCAGGATAAAGCTTTCGAAACGGAGATTTCTTTGCTTTCATGTATTTTTACCTTTGAACAATGCTTTCTAAAAACTACCACACTGACGTGAGTGCGTAAACAAAAAAAGACGCACGGATGTGCGTCTTTATAAAACGTGGAAAACATTAACCAGGGTAGATGTAATCTCGACCGGTAACCGCAGGTTGTGGCTCAAGGTCATAGAGCACTTCACGCGCGGTATTGTACCCGCACGCACCGGTCACTCCTCCACCGGGGTGGGTTCCTGCGCCTGAGAGGTAGAGACCCTTGATGGGTGTGCGATAGTCTGCCATCCCACGAATAGGGCGGAGCGAGAACAACTGAGAAAGCCCCATCCCCCCATGAAAGATATTGCCCCCCACCATTCCGAACTCTTGCTGTAGATTGGCGGGCGAGAGTACCTGCGCGCCCATGTAAATCACGTCCCAATTGGCAATGTATTGCCTCAAGATTGGCACTACGACTTCAAAGAAATATTTCATTTTCTTTTCTTCTGCATCACATGAGTCATCATAAGGATAAAACTGAAGAAAAATGTTCATCACATGGCAGTACAGTGGAGCCAAGGTGGCATCAACCGCGCTCGGTATCGTGAGCTCAAGAATGGGATTTCGCGATGGCTTTCCGCTGCGATAGTCATTTAGTGCAGAAACTATGTAGTCAACAGATGGGGATATATGTATCGTCCCCATGTGCTGTGGCCCAATTGTCGCGCCACGTGTGGCATAAAAATCAGGAACTCCAACGAGCACGCAGTTGATTTTCATTGACGCACTTCGGCTTTCACGCGCAGATACGCGCGCACGCTCGACGGCAACAAGACTGCACGACGACAAAAGGTTTGCGAACGTCGCGGTCGGGTTGATTGCAGAAATGACTACATCTGCGGAATCAAAATTGCGTTTCGGATTTTTCCATTCATCGGAGTGAATTTTGGAAACCACACCCGATACCGTTCTGTCTCCCGTAATAGTGATACGTTCTGCGCGCGCATTACAATGGATGGTGACTCCATGTTCTTCACATGACTTTCGCAGTGCATTGGAGATGCCCCCCATTCCACCACGCATATAGCCCCACACTCCTCGTGCGCCACCCGCCTCGCCCATGACATGATGAAGGAGGACATATCCACTCAATTCCGTTGCGCCAATAAGGGCATCGGTAAGAAGTGTTGCTTTCAAAATATCGGACTCAAACCACTCATTGAGATAATCGATTGGGTCGGTTTTCAGCAACTTGTATAGCCGGTGCATTTGCTTTGGGTTCAGCCGTAGTGTGTGACGTAGAAACGTGCACAAATTTTCGACGTCACGCCAAGTATGCGGGGGGAGATTCGGCGGAGTCATTGTCATGAGTTTGGCAACCCAGTCGGCAATTTCTCCAAGCTCGCGTTCGTAGCACGGATACCGTGCTGCATCGCGCGAGGAAAACTTTCCAATCTCACGTACATTGGCTTTCATGTCTGGTCCAAGCAAAAGCGTGGAACCATCGGGGAGCGGTGTGAATGAGGAAGGATTGCGGTGAAGCACTTCGTAACCAAATCGCTCGAGCCCAAGATCGCGTACGATTTCGGGCAAGAAGAGGCTATTCAAATACGATGCGGTTGAGAGCGTGAACCCACGAAAAGTAGTAGTGTCGCTTGATGCGGCACCACCCACTTCTCCGCGAGATTCAAGCACGGTGACCTTGTGTCCAACCCGTGCAAGATACGCGGCTGCAACGAGACCATTGTGGCCCCCACCAATAACGACAATCTTTTTTGAGCTCATGTAATGCTCCTTTGTAAACGAACATGAATACCTCTTGTCGGTTTAGCACACAAGAAAAGGAAAAACAATGCTCGGGAGACACCTTTACTTTACGACCTCATGGAGGGTGCGGAGCGTGAGGAGTGCGCAATTCTCACGGTGGGGAGAAATCGTCATTCCGTACAATTTATACACATCTGCCTCAGTGAGTTTGGCTAAGTCTGCCTTCGACATCGACTTCATTTTATCGGTGAGCATGGACGCGCCCGACTGCGAGATGGCGCATCCGAATCCCTCGAAAGATACGTCGCCGACCGTATCCCCGTGCCACTTTATATAGAGCACTACATCGTCACCACATGTGACATTCTCACCTTTTTGTTTCACGTCAAAATCTTCCATCCGTCGGCGGTTGTGAGGATGTTTGTAGTGCTCGAGAATGTGTTCTTGGTACAAAGAGTCCATGAAATTACGTAAAAATATTACGCGCCTTTTCTACTCCAAGAATAAGTGCGTCTGCGTCGGCATGCGTATTGTATATATGAAAACTTGCACGCGTGGTCGCAGGCACGCCGAGGGCGTCGTGGAGCGGTATGGCACAATGATGCCCCGGTCGTACGGCAACTCTATCTTGTGCCAGAATGTCTGCGACATCGTGGGGGTGCCCCCAGTCACAGCTGAAGCTCACGATGCCGACGTTTTTGGCTCCATCGCAGGATGAATACACACGCACCCCAGGAATTTGTTCTAATTTAGCGATTGTATAAAATGCGAGCATGGAAGCGTGTTTGTGAATACGGTCGAGTCCGATTTCATTGATGTACAGAATGGCACGCCCAAGTCCAATCACTCCACTAATGTTTTTTGTGCCCGCTTCAAAACGCTCGGGTATTGATGACCACACGGGGGTTTCACCCTCCATCCGCGCGACCATATGCCCCCCAAAAATAGAAGGCTCCAGTTTTTCAAGAAGTGGCATCGTGACCCACAATGCGCCGACCCCTGTAGGCGCAAGCATTTTGTGCCCCGAAAAGTAGAGTGCGTCAGCACCAAGACTCGTGACGTCAATCGGAATGTGCCCCGCCCCCGCCGTCGCATCCACCACAACGATGGCACCACTCGCATGTGCAATGTCGGCTATCCGGCGCACGTCGTTAATCATCCCTGTGACGTTGGATGCAAGCATGATGACCACGACTGCCGTGTCGTCAGTAATGAGCATGGTCGCCTTCTCATAATCGAGCGCAAGCCCCAGCATCGGTATGACCCGTAATTCTTTGTGCATCCTCCTTGCGAGACGCAGAAGGGGAACAAATGTGCTGTGGTGTTCCATGGCGGTAGTAACAAGATTTTTTTTTGTCGTACCACTGAACACTTCTGACTCCTCGAGCATGCGGAGCAGCATATTACTCGCTTCGGTGGCGCCGGAGGTAATGATAATTTCTTTTTCGGATGGAGCACCGAGAAAAGTTGCGATCAACTTCCGTGCGTGCTCGTACGATTCCGTTGCTTGTATGGCCTCTTTCCACATGCCACGATGCACCGTCGCGCGATATGTTTCATAGTATGCATTGACTGCATCCAAGACGGGGCTTGGTGTGAGCGATGTCGCAGCAGAATCCAAATAGTGGTAGCTGGAGTCTTTGAGTTCCGCGAAATCTGTGCGAATTGTTTCGATATCGCGTGACATATTATGCATGGTGCTGAAGTAGCGTCTCACAGAACATATCGCAGAGTGTACTATTTTCTTCACCCGTAAATACTTTTGCAAAATATCCTTCAATAAAAAGATTCCTACTCTCTGCATCAGAAAGACCGCGAAGCTTGGGATAAAACACATCTCCATCTTTAAGGTGAGCGATAGAGAGTTTGTGTGAACACACAACATCATTGGAGGCGATATCCAATGAGGGTATTGCATCGATTGTCGCTTTTTCGGAGAGTGCGAGGAAGTTTGCTTCTTGTGCCCCAACCGCCTTATGCACGCCCACTTTCATATCAATAAGTCCTCGGTAGAGAATACGCGCGGAATCGAGGCCAATACCTGCAGTGCGAATACTGGAATGCGTATCATCTGCAATGTGGTGTGCTCTCGCGTCCATGTCGAACTCAGCGTGTGATGCCCCGATAACACCCTGCAAAATTTCTGTGCGTGCACCAACGCCAATGAGCAAGCTATCGGTAATCGAAGAAATGAGTGTGTCATACATATAGAGCTCTCTCCACGTAACGTTGGCATTGCCCGATATGATGGCGCGCGACTGACGCATGAGCATCGCATTTGGAGTGATGGGGGCATGCTCGGTAATGCGCACGCGCGCGTCTGCCTCGGACACCACGACCAGCGTGCGTGAATGCACGCTCCCCGTTCCGCCTCCGTGCGTGGTCGTGGTTAGATCAAAGCGTGCTCCTGCTTTCACGATGACGATAAGTATGTCTGATGACGCACTGCCTCCCACCTTGGTATCGAGCGTGA
>JAYSZV010000002.1:0-2686 GCA_043737875.1 Candidatus Lloydbacteria bacterium | reverse complement strand
TGATGCACCACCCTTACTCGCAAATGCAGAATCTGCGCTCGTAGAAAATTTAGCTATTTCGTCAACAAATGCGACAGCACCGAGTGCATTTCCACCCCCATACCACGGTGTTTGTGTTTTCTCAGTAAACACATCTTTAAATTTTTCTGCCCATTTCTTTTCTACACCAAACACCACTGCGTATGGAAGAAATTTCTCAAATATTTTTGGATTTTTTTCAGACGCATCGGTGAAGTCGAGTCGATCTGTTTCGACTACGAGCAGATATTCTTTGAAACCCAAAATTCGCTCTCTTGTTTCGGCTCCCCGTGTCGTTAACTTTGGCATCAAAAAACCAAAAATGAGGATAATGGCACCAGAGAGCACAAGTGCCAAATTCGCGAATGAAATAAGAAAGCCTAGTCCAATGAGTACTGCACCCGCAATGAAATATTGTTGCCTTACTATGCCTGGGTTTTCTACATAGTAACCCTTCTTTGTGAGTATTTCGGGGAGACTCTTGGAGAGCGCTGAGTGCGTTTCTACGAGCTTATGGGTGAGCTCCGAGACGAGAATGCTGTCACCGTGCTCACGAAGACTGTCATATAATTCTCGTTCGTCCTCGGAGAGACGACTAGGATCAGACTTGGGCGTGAACGTAATACGAAAATCTTCGCTATCGAAAATAGTTCCCCCTTTATTCAGTCGTTCAATTTTTAGATAGCTTTTCGTTGCAAGGAGAAGAATCGTCGCAGAAAGTGCGTGTTGAGAAAGTGTGTTATGGAGGAGATATGCAGTTTCAAGCGTGTTGAGCCCCTCGGGAATATTATATTCTGGAACAATTACCCCACGACCCTTTGGGTCCCTTCCCCTCTTCCGCCACATGCGAAACATCATAATAAACATAACAATCGGAACAATAATACTCAGTCCAAAGAATGAGCTTTTCCACCAGCGATAGACAATAACACTGTCACTAATTTTTTTTACGGAAGATACTGGCGCAATGACAAAAATATTTTTTGGGATTCCTACTGCGATGGTCATCCCTTGGTTGGTTTGAAGCACCCCATCGTGGGTGAACCGCACTGATGTCGCAATGCCACCCTCCTGTGGGGTCGTTGAGGCATTACATCGTTCAGCACTTCCCTTGTATCCAACATAGCACTCAGCAGAGACAGCAAACTCTTGAAATGGCATCGGAAGTACGACGTCAGCACGGACCTTAAGGATCTGCTCTTTCCACTCATTTCCTGTTACGTTCCAATAGAATTCATCTTTATCACGCAACTGTCTAATACCTCCCCACACTGTATATTTGATGACATACAAGTGGCGTCCTGAAATGGTTACATCTGGATCACCAATCTTCAGCTTCATGTAATTTCCTCCATTGTCGCAACCTTCACATGCTGTTTGACGAAGATTGCCTTGCCCGTCTGTCACCATTACGCTCGAAATTTCGATAGTGTGCTCTTTGCCGTCAGGAGTTTTGTATACTTTGGGAATATTGCGGTAAATGCCGTGTCTTCCAACGGCCCCCTCACCGAAGTTGTAAACGATTTCCTCTTGCACAATTGCACTCCCATTGGGCTGTAGCTCGACATGCACAGCAAATGCATCGATGACCTCTCCCTCGGCGAAAGCGGTGTGTGGCAGAAGTATCATAAACACAATTAGTGCTAGTCCCGTCCGCATACTGTAATGAATCTTATTCTTCAGCATTTAATTTTTTCTTCACATCGTCGAACTCATTCTCGAGTTCCTTGAGACGCTCCTTAGAAAGCTTAATGAGTTCTGCACCCTCCTTCACTTTCTCAATACCCTTCTCAACATCAATTTCGTCTTGTGATTCAAACCACTCCGTGATGGCACGAAGCTTCTTCATTGTTTCGGTAATATTGGTGGTATTTTTTGGCATATATGATGTAAGTGAAATTGAGAAATTATGGAGCAGGTTTCTTGCTCATCACTTGAGCCTCCAGTGTACCATCGGTCAGTCGGGCTTCAAAATGCCCACCAATCTCAACGGATTTAAGATTGCGGAGTACTTTGCCATCCTGCATAAGTATACTGAATCCGAGTCTTAGTTGACGCATGGGGTCATTGAGTCGCAGTACCTGCTCGTCGCTACGTAGGCGCTCCCGCGCACGTTCGCGCATTGCCACGTATTGCTCCATGAGTTGCTCGCGACGATTCGTTAATCCGTCCTTCAGTGTCGCAAGGCGACGCGCCACACTCTCGATGAGGTCACCAAATTGCATCGTCACCAAACGAAAAGGCTCAATCAACTGTGCGAAATTATTCTCGAGTGACTGACCAGCCCCCACAAGAGCGTCTCTCGTGAGCCGGAGCGACTGTTCGTATCCCGATTGAATTGCACGAGTTGCAAGTTCCAGTTCATGCGTGAGATTCTCCCATGACGCATTAAGAATGATTGTCGTTGCAGTCGGAGTAGATGGTGCATAGTCAGATACCAACTGCGCGAGTGGTACGTCTTTGTCGTGTCCAATGGCACAAAGGGTCACCGCAGGAAAACCCGCAATTGCGCGCACGACATGCTCATTATTAAATGCCTGCAAACTTTCGAGACTCCCTCCACCACGTATGACTACGAGTACATCCAACTCTTTTGTTTCAAGATGCTTGAGTGCTGCGAGGATGTCTTTTACTGCCATCGCACCCTCGACCCGTGAATCGAGAAAGG
>JAYSZV010000001.1:0-2698 GCA_043737875.1 Candidatus Lloydbacteria bacterium | reverse complement strand
AAAGCACTTTTGTATTTCAGCATATTTTAGTGTCAGAAATGGTTGTTGATCGAAATTCAATTTCGATGCAAACACGTGAGGCAACATATTTTTTTCCCCTCTATCTCCATGCTGATGACGAAACAAAAGTTCCCAATCTCAACAAAGAAATTATTGCAAAAATAAAAGAAAACCTAGTTGGAGATGTTGCCCCTGAAAATGTTTTTGACTACATCTATGCTGTGCTCCATTCTCCGACATATCGCGAGAAATATAAAGAGTTTCTAAAAATAGATTTTCCTCGCGTGCCGTACCCAAAGAATAGCGAGATATTCTGGAAGCTCGTCGAGAAAGGTCGCGAACTTCGCGCTCTCCACCTCTTGGAATCACCAGTTCTCTCACAATTCATCACCACATTCCCTGTGACGGGTGACAACGTGGTCGAGAAGCCCGAATACAAAGACGGTAACGTGTACATCAATAAAACGCAGTATTTTGGTGGAGTGCCTCAAGTTGCTTGGAATTTCTACATTGGCGGTTACCAGCCCGCACAAAAATGGTTGAAGGACAGAAAGGGAAGAGTACTCTCGAATGATGACTTGACCCACTATCAAAAAATCGTCATTGCCCTCACGGAAACAGACCGAATTATGAAAGAGATTGATATGATTAGGCTTATTCCTCAATAAAAAACATGAAAACAGAAATCATTCGGTCACTAACGAACAACTTTGAATCTTTTGCCCATGAGTCCGAGGAGGGAGTGGAATTTTGGCTTGCGAGGGACCTCCAGTCACTGTTGGGGTATGATAAATGGGATAATTTTTCGGCAGTCGTCGATAAGGCTAAAATAGCTTGTAAAACAACGGAAAATAAAGAAACTGACCATTTTGCCGACGTCGGGAAAATGGTCAAAATTGGATCGGGTGGAGAAAGAGAAATCGCCGATATTATGCTCACTCGCTATGCATGTTATCTGATTGCTCAAAACGGGGATCCTCGAAAAGACGAGATAGCCTTCGCACAGAACTACTTTGCAGTTCAGACGAGAAATTTTGAAATCATAGAGAAACGCATAGAAGAGTTCGAGCGGCTGCGCGCCCGTCAAAAGTTGACTGAAACTGAGCGGGAACTTTCGACGGTCATTTTTCAGCACACGGGGAGCGATAAAAATTTCGGGATCATCCGTAGCAAGGGAGATAGAGCACTTTTTGGTTACACCACACAGGAAATGAAACGACGACTGCAGATACCGGAGGGTAGAGCTTTAGCAGATTTTCAACCGGCAATTTTGCTTAAGGCAAAGGATTTTGCCACCGAGATCACAATCTTCAATACAAAAAACAAGAAACTACAATCAGAGCAGGCAATTTCAGAAGAACATATAACTAATAACCGTAGCGTCAGAAAAACATTGCTTAGTCGAGGTATTGTACCCGAAAGATTGCCCAAAGAGGAGGATATCAAGAAGGTGGAACGAAAACTCAAGAGCGAGGAAACTCAGATCGGGAGATCGGTAAAGAAACGTCTCAAAAAATGATCAATACAAATGAAAAACACCATACAAAAACAGCTCGTAGTCGGGCGTACCGTATTTGCAGGAGACATCGTCGCCGAGTTTTGGATGCCAAAGAAAGCATCGGGTCGTGCAATCATTATTTGCGATGGGGCTCCCTCAGTTCCTTCGAAGAAAAAACTCGCAGAATTTTTTGCACGAAAGGGCTACTGGGTTTTTCATATGCGCTATCGTGGCACATGGGAGAGCGCGGGTGAGTTTTTGAAAAAGAGTCCCGCAGAAGACGTGCGCGATGTGGTAGAGGGACTTACCCTAGGATTTTCGGATGTATACACGGGGACAACGTATTACCTCGATATTCGTGAGGTTGTACTTATTGGTGCTTCATTTGCTGGTCCAGCTGTCATCCTTGGTTCACGATTACCACAGGTGACCAAGGTCATCGCAATTGCCCCCGTGGTTGATTGGAACGTTGAAACAAAGGAAGAACCCTTTGCCATTTTTGTTCATCAGTTAACGATGGGATTTCCGGGTGCATATCGCGCCCCTCTGAAAAATTTTAAGAAGCTCCTTACGAAACGATTTTATAACCCCGTTGATTGGACTGACAAACTAGATGGTAAAAAGCTGTTTCTTATCCATGCGTGTGACGATACAAGTGTTTCCCATAAACCAACGAAGGCATTCGCGAAAAAAACAAAAGCCACATATGTGGAATATAAAAAGGGAGGGCATCTTTCTAGCTCACTCGTGATGGACAGCATTTTATGGAAGCGCATCGACGCATTCCTAAATCGGTAATGACTACAATGCCTAAGTGTTACGCCAGTATGAATAGGTTTGACATTGTCGTTATTTTTACGTAAAACATAGACAGAAGTATACAACCAAAGACGTACCCATGAAGCCCTATATCGGTATTTGTGATTTCACTGACGCACGGCAATCAAAAAGAATGCTCGCGCATATGCCTTTCGATTTCTCACACCAGCTTATGGTTGGTGTGATGATGAGCAGGGAAACGCTGAACAATATTCCATCAAAATGGAGTACGATATTTCCACTTAAAGATCTTCTTGCGAACATATTTATTGAGGACAAACGTGTCGTCAACACAATTCACTATGCGGATTATGAAATGGGAACGAATGGTGATCCCGAACTTGCAAAAACACTTGCGCGCGTGGTGACCTATGGGGGACC